>CABQMM010000172.1 GCA_902465215.1 uncultured Bacillota bacterium | reverse complement strand
CTTCTCAAATCCTTTTCCGTCAAGGACTGCTCTGAAACAAAGTATTCTGCAGAATCGTTTGCGTTCGTTGCGCTCACGGTAAACTGTACGCGGTCATCCTTCGGCCAATAGACCGTTTCGCGGTTATTTGCCTCGTAAGAATTCCAGCTTCGGTTTCCGCCGCTGATAGATACTTCAGTTGTATAGTCAAGTCTAAAAGTATAATTCCCTTTCATCCGTTCTACTCGAAAACCATAGCCGTTCATACCCGCATCATACCCATAGATATATTGTTCAGTTTCATTATCAACTCTTGTAATCGTTGCTTTTGCATTCTCCGGCAGTCCGAGCTGAATGAAAGGCCTGCTTCCGTCATTAAATTCGCGGCTGTAGATTGTTTTTCTTTCACTATCTTCAATTGTCAAAAGAAACTTCTGATACACCGCTATATTCTCTAGTGTGGTTTTATTTCCGGCATAGTCCTCTACTGTAATCGTAACTCTATACGGATTTCCCGGAGTTGAAAATGAACCGCTAAGCGCCGGAATTTGATAACCGCCGTTTATCTTCTCCATTTCCCTTTCATCCATCTTCACCGACTTTACGCCGGAAGCCACTTGCCCCGGCCATGCCTCATCGGTTACATAGAAGAATTTTGAGCCAAGGGAGCCATCCTGCGTGTGGGGTATATAAAAAGCCCTGTTTGCTTCAATACCGGTTACCGTCGGCTCTTTGTAGTCCCTTTCAATTGCCTCCCGGCAGCTTTCGCAAAACTTTTCATGCCTATCCGTGTTCCACTCAAGATTATCGTGCCGGCTGCTCTCCACGGTAAGGTTGTAGAACATACGCACGCCGCAGGTTTTGCAGACAGTCAGATGATATTTCCCCATATTTTGGGTAATCGTTGCCGGGAAACATTGATGCTGGTTTTCTTTCGTTTTAAAGGTAAGCTCTGCTGCAATCGTAATTTCACCGTACTTCTGCGCGTTCGGAAGGGATAAGCTGCTAAATTTTATTTGAGTCTCTCCGGGCATGCCGTAGGAGTTATTCGTGATACTGTCCGTAAAAGTCTGATATCCTCGGATACCATCAAAGGAACGACATTCTGCGGTAATATTCATATCTACCCAATTTTTATGCGAAAGGACGATATAAACATCTTCCACCGGAACCTTTTCGCCTCCATCAAACATTCCGTTTGTATCGCGTATGTTCGCCCCGCTTCCGAAGGCTACCGGCGAGTTTCCGAGATTCTTGCCACATTCAGCTTTGATATGTCCGCCACTGAGATAGATCTGATCTCCCATCGCTTCGATACCGCCTCCGATTCCGGCTCCTCCGTAGGATTTCGCATAGACATTGCCGCCGGAAATTTTGATATTTCGTCCGATGGCCTCTGAGCCGCCGCCAATTCCAGCACCACCGTAAGTGCTTTTTGCCTCCACGGTTCCTCCGGTAATTGTAATAGTATCTGCTATGACAAACTGTCCTCCGCCGATTCCCGCTCCGCTGGTACGGCCTTCAGCGATAACAGTCCCGCCTGAAATTTCGATATCGGAGACGCTGAGATTTTTCGCTTCATCTTCCGTATTCACAGAGCCGCTGCCGATGCCTGCACCGCCGCTGCCGCCCTTAGCGGTAACCGTTCCACCATGAATCCGTATACTCTTTGCGCTCTGCGTGAAACCGCTGCCGATGCCGGCTGCAAAACCTCCGCCGGTCGCGGTGATATCTCCACCGTAAATACTGATAAGGTTTCCGTTTCCTCTTCTTCCGCCGCCGATTCCCGCGCCATAATCGCCGCCTATTGCGGTAATCGTACCGGACATAAAGTTAATGCGTTCACCGGTTCCGTAACGGCCGCCGCCGATACCGGCACCGTTTTTACCGCCCTTTGCACGAATTTCTCCGTTCCACTTGGTATTCTTCTCGCTTGAGCCAAAATAAAGGCGTACGCCGTGTCCATACATATCAATGTTATACCAGTTCGTGTTGCGATCCGCCGAGCCGCCGATGCCGGCTGCATACAGACCCCCGTAGCAATACAAGCCCGTGCCGCCTGCGACCAGAATATGCAGATCGTTCTCGCTGCGGTTTTTCTGAATTGCTGCACGATAGTCTGCGCCTCTAAGGTCAGAGTTTCCTCCGTAAAAATACAGATATGCGGAAGCTTTATTATTAATCTCGATTGCCGGGCATTTGCTTCCCGCTTCCATAGTAATAGAAATACCGTCAATGAAAACATGCGGCTCGATATTTTTTAAAGTAGGTTTCTGAATCTTAATTTTATGATTGACCGTTTTCTTCTCAGAACTGTAAATTCGATAAGTTTTGCTGTCCTTTATGACGATGTCTCCGGTCACTTTGCTGATGTCAATTTCCTGGTCAAACTTGGCAGGAACATCCAAATATTCTCCTTCAGCGCCTTTTTCGTCTGCCGCATACGCCGTCATCCCTGCGATGCCTGCAAGCGGCATCATCGTGAATGCCACGCACAGCGTCAGCAGAATTGTCAAAATTCGCTTTCCCCTCTTCATCTCGTCCCCTCCTTCTTTTCCTTTGCCAAACGTCTGTTTCGTTCATGAAGCCGCACACAAAGCAGTGTGAATGCAACTGCCGCAAGGAAAGAAATGACTGCAACCAGCACATAACCGCCTGTGCTTTCCGCCAAAAGCGTCGCTCCGTTCATTCCCTGAACCACAGCTTCTCCGCCGCTTTCGCTCAGCTTTCCGATAACACCTGCAAGGCAGCAAGAAAGCGCTATACAAAGCGTAGACAGCCCTCTAATAATTCTCCTATTTCTTTTTTGAACGAGCTGGTCAGCCCGCTGCTTCGCACGGATAACCCGTTCCTCTGTGTCAAACATAATGTATCCTCCTAACCAAAATTGATTATTTCTTTTTTCAGCCTTTTCGCAAGGAGCGAAGGGCATTGATTTTCCTCTTTTATCTATTTAGGTACAAAAAATTAAAAAAGTACGCACTCTTTTTTTGTTTTTTTGTGCGTACATTATTTTTTTCTTGCAAGCCTGCGAATTCCAAGCCCAATCACCAGCGTCAGAAGCGGAATGCAGTAGCCGATGAGCTGGCACGTACCGCCCACGCTGACCAGCAGATTGTAAATTGCATGATAGATAATCGTCACGCAGAGGATTCCCGGAATACAGACATCCCGCAGCAGACGATTCTTCCAGACGAAGCGCAGACCTTCCGAATAGGCGCTGCCGCATACCACATGCATCGCCCCGGTTCCGAAGCCGCGAATCAGAAGGAATACGATTTGTCCCGCACCGTTTTCGGTCAGGTAGCAAATGTTTTCAAATGTCGCAAAGCTTGCAGCAATCAGAACCGCCGCCAGACGAAATTCCCCGGATTTTGGCTCAAAAACAACCATAAAGAACAAAAGCGGCAAAAGCTTCATAATTTCCTCAACAACCGGCGCAATCTGCGTCGTCGCATTCATCAAATCCGCCCCATAGTAATTGCTAAAAAAAGTATTCAAATATGCCGAAAGCAGGCACATAAACATTCCCGCGAAGCAAAAGGCGAAAGCCGAGCGATGTCTGTTGTCAATACACAGCATCGCAACCAAAAGCGGAGCTGCAATACATACGAAAACATTTTCGATATATGTCATTGTCCCACCGCCTTTCTCGTTGCCGGAAGCATCATAAGGATGGATGCCGACAGCATAAAGTCAAACCAGAAATACGGATTTTTAAGCGTATCGCTTACCCAGAAGCAGGAACTCGTCCAAAGCGCATATTCGAGCGCAGTAAAACACAAGACCGTGATATGAAACGACCTCAAGTTTGCTGGCTGCCCGACCGGTGCTTTCATCCCTGCGGCGAAATTTGTATCGTCCTTCCCGCACGCCTCACCCGCAGTCTGCAAAGTTAAGCTGCGGCGCGAAAACACAAGTCCGCGAATCGAAAGCCAAACCGCCGCCATCGTTCCTGAGCACATCAGAACATTAAAGAACACATCTCCGTGCGTAATATAAAGAATGAACTGCGGCACACCGATAACAGGCGCCAGCCATGATAATTTCGTCCGAAAACGCAGTTCTTCGGCAGAAGGCAGCGTCATTTCCATCGTCAAAAGAAAGACATAACTTGCA
>CABQMM010000171.1 GCA_902465215.1 uncultured Bacillota bacterium | reverse complement strand
GGACTGACACACGGAGTTGGCTGGTGCGCACCGCAGCAGGGTGCCTGCAAGCTGACGCTGAATGTGAAGGACGGCATTATTGAAGAAGCTCTGGTAGAGACAATCGGATGCTCCGGTATGACGCATTCAGCAGCGATGGCGGGAGAAATTTTGATTGGAAAGACGCTTTTGGAAGCGCTGAACACGGACCTCGTATGCGACGCAATCAACACCGCGATGCGGGAACTTTTCCTGCAGATTGTATACGGCAGAAGCCAGTCGGCTTTTTCGGAAGGCGGTCTTGCAGTCGGCGCAGGTCTTGAGGACCTCGGTAAAGGAACCAGAAGCCAGGTGGGAACGATTTACTCCACGAAGGCAAAGGGACCGAGATATCTGGAGCTCGCAGAGGGCTACATAACCGAAATCGGTCTGGATGAAGAGGGAAATATCATCGGCTACAAATATGTCAATATGGGTAAAATGATGGATGCCATCAAAGCGGGAACCGATCCGCTTGAGGCGATTGAAAAGGCGAGCGGCAAGTACGGAAGATTCGACGAAGCAGCGAAGACTATCGACCCGCGTGAGGAATAAGGAGGTGTTTGCATGATTACATTTGAAAATTACGACAGAAAAATAGAAAAAATCAATGCGGCGCTTTCCGCATACGGTATCGCTTCCCTTGAGGAAGCGCAGGCAATCTGTGAAGAGAAGGGCATCGACCCATATAAAATCGCAAAGGACATCCAGCCAATCTGTTTTGAGGATGTCTGCTGGGCCTATGTTGCAGGCGCAGCGATTGCGCTGAAAAAAGACTGCCGCAAGGCGAATGAGGCAGCCAAGGCTATTGGCGAGGGACTTCAGGCATTCTGCCTTCCGGGCTCTGTAGCCGAAGATAGAAAAGTCGGCCTCGGCCACGGCAATCTGGCAGCGATGCTTTTAAGCGAGGAAACCGAATGCTTCGCATTTCTGGCAGGACACGAATCGTTTGCAGCCGCAGAAGGCGCAATCGGCATTGCGAAATCCGCCAACAAAGTCCGCAAAAAACCTTTGCGGGTTATCTTAAACGGTTTAGGTAAGGATGCTGCGCAGATTATTTCCAGAATAAACGGTTTTACCTATGTGCAGACGCAGTTTGACTATTATACAGGCGAGCTGACAGTGGTTAAGGAAATTCCGTACTCGAAGGGAGAACGTGCGGAAGTTCGCTGCTACGGTGCTGATGATGTGCGTGAGGGCGTTGCGATTATGCATAAAGAGGGTGTGGATGTTTCCATCACGGGAAATTCGACGAATCCGACCCGCTTCCAGCACCCGGTTGCAGGAACCTATAAGAAGGAATGCACGGAGCAGGGCAGGAAATATTTCTCCGTTGCCAGCGGCGGCGGCACAGGAAGAACCCTGCACCCGGACAACATGGCGGCAGGTCCGGCATCCTACGGCATGACCGACACGATGGGAAGAATGCACTCTGACGCGCAGTTTGCAGGCTCATCCTCCGTACCGGCGCATGTAGCCATGATGGGCTATGTCGGCATGGGCAACAACCCGATGGTCGGCGCGACCGTCGCAGTTGCGGTTGCGATTGAGGAAGCGATGAAATAGGGAAAATCATAGATTTGATGATACGAAAAGCCGTCAATCGTTGTGCTTGGCGGCTTTTAAAAACAAATGATTTTCCGAAATGACGTTCTGTCCGAAAATCCTCCTTGACACACCCCAGCCCCATATGCTAAAATAGCTAGTGAAAGAAATCTTTAAGCACGATACAGAGATGTCGGCAAGATGGACATAGGAAGACAAACAGCGGAAGCCCTCAGAACAGGTGCTTGCGTTAGTGTGTTATGTATGACCGTAATCTTGCCGGAGGGCAGGATTTTTTTATGCCCGAAAGTGAGTTTGAGCATAAGGAAATCAGAAACGGAGGATTGGCAATGAAAAAATATTTCGCGGAGCGTTTTAAAGAAAGATATAAGAACAAGTTTGGTGATTTCTCCGATGAATCGTTTTTGATAATCCCTTCTTTTGTGGATGTACATGTACATTTGCGAGAGCCGGGATTTTTTTATAAGGAAACCATAGCAAGCGGAAGCCGCGCAGCGGCAGCTTCGGGATACGGACACATCTTTGCGATGCCGAATCTGAATCCGGTGCCGGATACGCTCGAAAACCTCAAAGTACAGCTCGATTTAATCGAAAAAAATGCCTGCATCGATGTCAGACCCTACGGAGCAATTACGAAGGGCGAGCAGGGCAGGGAGCTTGCGGAGCTTGAAGAGATGGCGCCGTTTGTCATCGGTTTCAGCGATGATGGTGTGGGGCTGAACGACCCCGACCTGATGAAGAAGGCAATGGAAACTGCAAAGCACCATAACCTTGTCATCGCAGCACATTGCGAAGACATCGCCTTGAGAAACGGCGGCTATATCCACGACGGAGCTTATGCGAAGAGACACAGACATAAGGGGATTTCTTCCGAAAGCGAATGGAAGCCGATACAGAGGGATTTAAAGCTGGCAGAAGAGACCAGATGCAAATACCATGTCTGCCACATTTCCACGAAGGAAAGCGTGGAAATTATCGCCGAAGCCAAGGCAAGAGGCGTGGATGTCACCTGCGAAACCGCGCCGCATTACCTGATTTTTACGGATGAGGATTTGCAGGAAGACGGAAGATTCAAGATGAATCCGCCAATTCGCAGTGAGAAAGACCGCGAGGCACTCAGAAAAGGGATTCTCGACGGAACCATCGATATGATTGCGACCGACCACGCGCCGCACAGCATAGAAGAAAAAGCAAAGGGGCTTGCGGAGAGCGCCATGGGAATCGTAGGGCTGGAAACCGCTTTTCCGGTTCTCTATACGCAGCTTGTAAAGAGCGGGATTCTGCCGCTTGAGCGATTGGTCGAATTGATGGCGGAAGCACCGAGACGCAGGTTCGGACTTCCGGCGGCGGAAGAGGCAGGCGACTGGGCGGTGTGGAATATTGCTGAAAGCTACGAAATCTGCCCGGAAAACTTCCTTTCGATGGGAAGAGCGACCCCGTTTGCGGGGCGGCAGGTTTACGGAAAATGCGTGCTGAATCTACTCGGCGGAAAGACGGTTTGGGAGGACAAAAAATGAAGCAGAATACCTATCGAATTGCAGAAAACAGAGCCTTGGCAGAAAGCGTATGGGAAATGACGCTAAAAGGCGATACTTCCGCTTGTGAAAGACCGGGACAGTTTGTCAACATCAAGCTCGAGGGATTTTTCCTGCGGAGACCGATTTCCGTCTGTGATTATGACGAAAATACGATAAAGATTATATATAAGACCGTCGGAGCCGGAACACAGGAAATGTCGCAGATGCGGCAGGGGCAGCGTCTGGATGTGCTGACGGGCCTCGGAAACGGATATGATACCGCAAAGGCGGGAAATATGCCGCTCTTAATCGGAGGCGGTGCAGGAGTTCCACCGCTGTACGGACTGCTTCGGCAGCTCAAGGAGCAAAATCCGGAATGCGAAGCGAAGGTCATTTTGGGCTTTAACACGCAGGACGAAATTTTCTACAAAGAGGAATTTGAAAAACTCGGAGCTGAAGTTTTTCTCACGACTGTAGACGGCACGGCCGGCACGAAAGGCTTCGTAACCGATGTGATGAAGGCTCTTACATACAGCTATTTTTACGCCTGCGGACCGGAAGCCATGCTGAAGGCGATTGACGCAGAGGCGAAAACCTCGGGACAGCTCAGCTTTGAAGAACGGATGGGGTGCGGCTTCGGTGCCTGCATGGGCTGCTCCTGCAGGACGAAATACGGAAACAAGAGAATTTGCAAGGAAGGTCCGGTTTTGGAAAGAGAGGAAATCATATGGTAGATAGAGAAAAGAAAACCGCAGGTGCTGCGGAAGCGGATATTTCCACCGAACTTTGCGGAATCCGCCTTGACAATCCGGTGATTCCGGCAAGCGGCACTTTCGGCTACGGAAGAGAATTTAACGAACTTTACGATATAAACTGTCTGGGAACCTTTTCATTTAAAGGCACGACCCTGGAGCCGCGCTTCGGCAACCCGACGCCGCGGATTGCGGAGTGTCCGGACGGCATGATTAACGCGGTCGGCCTGCAAAACCCGGGCGTGGAAAAGGTCATCAGCGAGGA
>CABQMM010000170.1 GCA_902465215.1 uncultured Bacillota bacterium | reverse complement strand
CCGAGAATATCATCCTGAATCGCAAAGCGCTTGCAGAATATGACTCGGCGACGCAGGGCATGACGGTTGAAAAGCACGACCATTTGCAAAACACAACCTACCGCAAGGTCGATATTCTTCCGAGCGGACTGACTTCGGCAGTCGGAAACTTCCTACAGGGGCAGATTGGAGTCAATGCGGTGTGGGCACTCCTTGCGCAGAATGATAACGAAAAGATCCCACATCTGACCTTTGTCATTGACTATTTTGGCAGTAAATTCGACCTCTTCCCGAAACTTGCGGAAGTCCTCAAACCGTTTATGCGGCCGGGACAGTCCTTTGAGCTGATCGACCGTAATCCGCAGATGAAGCTTTTCCTGAATGATGAGACCTGCATTTACCGAAGAAATAGCTCGGTGCAGTGAAGAAAGAGCAAAGATGAATACATGACTTAAGGAGAAACTTATGCTTGCAAAGAAGTAAAAAAATTTGCAAATGCAAATTTTTTTCTTTACAACGCGAACTTTTATGATAAGATAGAAGAAATATCAAATATATCACGGATTACAGGAAGAAAAGGAAATTGAGTAGGTAAAAAGCGTATGGATGTATCATATAACAAGCTATTCAAGCTGCTGATTGACAAAGGAATGAAAAAGACGGTTTTTGCCAAAACTGTAGGTATCAGTGCGAATACCTTGGCAAAACTTTCGCATAACGAGATGGTTTCGATGGAAATCATTGTTCGCATTTGCAGAACGCTTCATTGTACGGTAGATGATATCATGGATATCTTACCGGAAACGGCAGAAAGATAGGAGGAGGGGTATATGTTTCTAAAATCAATGACTCTTCATAATTTCAGATGTTTTTCGGATTTGAAAGTGAACTTTAACAATAGGCTTACCGTGCTTGTGGGAAATAACGGTGCAGGAAAATCCACCGTTCTGGAAGCGGCCGCCATCGCAGCGGGAACCTTGACCTCGGCAATGGATGGACTGACGAATTACGGAATTAAAAAGAGCGATGCACATTACAAATGTTTTGACTTAGGAAGCAATGTAGATGTACAGCCGCAGTTCCCGGTTGAGATCACTGCCGTGGGTACGGTTGATGGTCAGGAAATCTCTTGGGTCAGAAACTTAAACTCTGCAAAGGGCAGAGGTGGTCTTGCTTCCGCAAAAGAGATGACAAGGATTGCAGAGAACTATCAGAGTCGAATGAGAAGCGGCGACAAAGAACTGAAACTTCCGATTATCTCCTATTATGGGACAGGGCGCCTTTGGAATCAGCACAGAGAAAAAAAGAACGATATCTTTGAAAAAAACAGCAGAAGCAACGGCTATATTGATAGCTTAGATGGTGCTGCAAATGATAAACTGATGATGAAATGGTTTCAAAAGATGACCATGCAGCAATTCCAAAGAGGCGAATTGATTCCGGAATTCACAGCGGTAAGAATGGCGATGGAACAAGTCTTTGCGTCAATCACAGGATTTTCGGATGTACAGGTACAATTTAACTTGGATACCGGCGATATTGACATCCTGTATTTTGATAAAGACAAGGAGCATGTCAGAATTCCGCTTTCGCTGCTTAGTGATGGATATAAGTGTACCATCAGCTTGATTGCAGATATCGCATATCGCATGGCAATTCTGAACCCTCAGCTTTTGGACAAGGTTTTGACGGAAACAGAGGGCATCGTTTTGATTGATGAAATTGACTTGCACTTGCATCCAAGTTGGCAGAAACGTATTTTAAAAGATTTGATGGAGGTCTTTCCGAAGGTACAATTTATCGTAAGCACGCACGCACCTGAGGTCATCAATTCAGTAAAACAGGAATCGATTGTTGTGCTGAGTCATAATACGGTTATGCCTGCAATGAATGAAACCTATGGCAAAGATGCGAATACAATTCTCAGAGAGGTTATGGAAGTTTCCGAAAGACCGGATGACATTAAGCAATTGTTTGACCAACTTTACAGCCTGCTTGATGAGGAAGCGTGGCAGCAAGCCGAGCATGTCATAGAAAAACTGGAAGAGGAAATCGGAAGTAATGATCCGGAAGTGAATGCTTGCCGTGTGCGTCTTGAATTAGAGCAAATGTAAGGAGAATGCGATGATTGAGATAAAAAAAGGCAGAGAACCGGACCGCTTGCTTTGGTATCGGCAGCAAAAGGGTGCTTCTTATGAAGAAATGGATAAGGATGTTAAAGAGAAAGTGCTTAAAAAGCTGCTTCAGGAGCAAGGGCATCTTTGCGCTTATTGTATGAAGCGGATCCCTGAAAAGCAAGGGAGACCTCCGGTTTCGATCGAACACTGGCTTCCGAGAAATCCGGACAGCAAAGAAGATGTTGGTCAGGGACCGGATTACAGAAATATGCTTGCTGTTTGTTCCGGCAACCGGGGATGCGGGGATAAGAGAGGAATGACCTGTGATGCATACAGAGGCAATGAACCCTTAAAAGTGAATCCCTGTGACGGGAATACACTGCGCGGGATTACATATACTTCTGCAGGAAGAATTCAATCCTCCGATCCGGATATTGACGATGACCTTAATCGAAAGCTAAACTTAAACAGTGAGAAAATTTCTTTGCCGGAGAACCGCAAAAAAGCACTGCAGGCATTGCTTGATGACATAAAGAAAAAAGCATGGGACGGGCGATATTTCCCTGTATTGTAAAAGAAAATTAGAGAAAATACAAGAAGCCGACGATCCAAAGATGCCTTATGCCGGAATCTTGATTTGGTGGCTTGAAAAGAAATGCAGACAAACAAAGGAATCCAGCACGAACCGATAATACGAAAAAAAGGGGCAGAATGGAATGTCAGATGTGATAGCAATTTTGAATTTGCAAAATGATAACGATGCAGCGGAAGAGGTCGATGCTGCAATCGGTGGAGCAGAAAAAGAATTCGAAGAAGAAGGCAGATTGTTTGATGCAAGAGAAATGTTGTCCGGCTTACGGAGAAAGTATTTCGGATCGTGATACGGAGGCTGCCTGCTATACCGCAAGCAATTTTTAAGAAAAACAAATATAGAAATGATTTCAACGAGAATCCTACTCAAAGTGAGCAGGGTTCTTTTTTTCTGCTTTCGGCGGTAAAATCCATAAAATTTGGCTTCAAAAAAAATTTTTTGAAAAAATTTAATTTTTTTGCTTATAATTTCGAAATTTTTTGGCTTTCAGTAATGAGGGGATAAAAAAGGCCTCTCATTGCACTTTGAAAACTGCATAGACCTTTAGCAAGTACTTTGCCGCTGCCGCGTCCTAATCCGGCGCAAGCCGTAAGGATTTTCCGCATGAATTTTCCAAAGAAAGAAAAAGGAAAGAGTGAAAATCCTGCCGATGGTCTGACATCCATCGGTATGGCGATGACAAGCAGCGGATGATCATGATACTTCTGTCCAGCCACAGCCCTGTAAGACGCAGGATCACGCAATGGGGGCAGCCCGTGGAGAACCCTCGGGAGGTGCGATTCCTATGAGAGGCGCGGCCGAGCCTCGCTTGCTAAGTGCCCTGCGGATTGGGGGATTGAGTGAAAATACAGCCGAAAATGGAAATAGATACTTTAGAATGAAAGGGCCGCCTTGATGGCGCTTTGCGCTATGCAGCAGAGGCATTTTCAGGGCGGCTGATACAAAGAATGAACTTAATATATGGAGAAGAAAATCAGAGAAACAAAATCAGGGGGAAAGTGATGAATCAAGCTGTTCGAACCGTCAGACGAGGTGATGTGTATCTTGCGGATCTGAATCCGGCGATTGGCTGTGAACAAGGCGGTATCCGGCCTGTTCTGGTACTTCAGAACGACATCGGAAATCTGCACAGCCCAACGACCATCGTCGCGGCGGTTACCGCAAAGCAGACGAAAAAAGAGCTGCCGGTGCATCTTGCGATATCGTCGCATATGCTGCATGCGGATTCCACTTTGCTGCTGGAACAAATCCGCACCATCGATAAGTGCAGGCTCAAAGGCTATCTTGGCAGCATAAGTCAAAAGGAAATGCGTGATATCGACCGCGCACTGAGACTCAGCATCGGACTGATACCACCGGCAGCTGTGCGGAAGAAATACAGCAGGAAGTACATATAACAAGGATGCTGCAGCATCAAAAAATCAATATAAAAAAATGT
>CABQMM010000169.1 GCA_902465215.1 uncultured Bacillota bacterium | reverse complement strand
GAGTCAGCCCGTGTTATACAGGTGTAAGCTCAGTTACATCTTATATCAACATAGAAGATGAGTGCATCTTAGTCTGTAATATAGATGTAATTCCGTTCACAAACAGTTCTTTAGACCGCGTGCATATTGAAGGGGATTTAAGAACATTAGGTGGAAAAGTTATTAAATCTTATGATGAAAATCTAGTAAAAACCACAGGATTATATACTTTTTCAAAACGCAGAGCTGTTTCGGAAGAGGCTACTTACTTTTTAGAATACACCTTAACCTGCTACAAGAACGGCAAGGTGGTCGACACGATCAGTAAGACGACAAAAACCGCTACCTATACTCGATAATCGGGACGGTAAAATAAAAGTGCGTTGAAGGTGTGAGTATATAAAAAAAGGAAAGGAAAGGATTTTCGAGCATGGGCTAAAACCCATGCGGCGAAAATCTTTTTCCTTTTTTGCGAGAGCGAAGGTGCATAAATAATAAGATTTTGTCCATAATCTAACTGACGGAGGGAAAGACATGGGCAAAAAAGAGAGATTTGAGAAGACAGTAACGATTTTTATTGTTATGGCAATTTGGCTGCTGGCAGGGATGAGTGCTTACATACCGTGGGAGACGGAAAGCACTGAGACGACAGGAAACTCTTTGAACGAATATCCGGGAATTATTCGTTTTCATGTAATTGCAAACAGCGATTCCGAAGAGGATCAGAAATTGAAACTCGGCGTGCGGGACTATGTGCTTCCTAAGATTGAAGCGGGAATTGTAAAAGAGTTGAAAGAATCCGGGGAGCAGGACGGCAGCCAGCAGACGGCAACAGCCGAAGAGGAACAGGAAAGACAAGCAGGGGCAACGAGGAAGTATGTGCGGGAAAACCTTGAGCAGATACGAAGGTGGGCAGAAGAGTATATAAGTGAATGTGGATTTGAATATAAAGTCCGGACGAAGCTTGGCGTGCGGGCAATTCCGGCGAAGCAGTACGACGACCTATATTTCCCGGCCGGAAATTACGAGGCGCTGACGATTACAATCGGCGAAGGCGCGGGGCAAAACTGGTGGTGCGTCGTTTTTCCGCCACTTTGTTTGATTGACTGCAAAGATTCGGCATATAAAGAAAAATTCGAGATGGACGGACACGGACGGATTGTGCTGAAGTCCAAAATTAAGGATTTGATTCAAAAAAAGGAAAACAGGAGAGAAAATCATACTTCGGTATGATGACAAAACTTCTTTACCATGGTAAAATATAATCTGCAGACAAAAGTATTGCAAATATATATTAGTGGTTTGAAAGGAGTAAAGATGAAGAAGAAAATCTTATGCTTGGCGCTGAGTTTGTGCGTTGCGATTTCGATGTTCCCTGCGGTTGCGTGGGCGGATGGGAGCGGCAGCTATGAACATTCAGTCACAGAACTGAAGTTAGCGACAGGTAATTATGCAGACAAAAAATTGGAGAAAGATGGTTTTGAATTTAAGGATAACACTCTGACTATCGCAAGCCTTGAGGTTACAGGGACAATTTTTGTGAAACCAAATACTCGGATTGTTGTAAAAAAGGACAGCAAAGTTGGGGCAATTACAGCGAGCGATTATGCTACCAGCTATGCGATTGCAGGCCCGGGAAAGCTGGTTGTTGATAACTTGAGCGGTTTGGCTGCTGAAAGTTCAACACTTACAATTGCTGACGATGCAGACGTGACAACAAGCGAAACCATTTACCTTGGCGGGAGCGGCGGAAACGGTGGACTTTTAGAAGTATACGGTAAGTTGACTTATAAGTCAGAAAACAAAGTATTATATTCTATCGGCGTTGGCAAGTGTAAAATCGGATCGAAAGGCAGTCTTACAGTAGAAGGCAGTGATGACTTAGGGCTTTACTTTGGAGGGAAAAACGGAGATTTCAGCGACATGCTTGTAATTGAGGAAGGCGGAAAGCTTTCCGTTTCAGCAAACCGCTATGCCGTATATACGGATCGATATAACAGCAATTCAGATGATTTTTCTTTGGAAGCCTTTATAAATCTTCCATCCGGCTATCTCGGAACGAAATATAAACTTGCGAGCATGAGCCGAGGTGATGGATATTACGGTATTTTTATTGCCGGAGCAATTGGCGGCGACCTCACGGGTGACATGGAAATAGCCCCGGCAACAGAAGTCACTCTTCCTGCAAACAGCGAAGAGGAGCCAATCGTGACGCCTTCCGGAAGCCGCAGACATACTTATTATGATGTAACGGCAGAAGAGACTGAAAACGGAACAATTGCGCTGAGCGGTACACATGTGCGGAGAGGCAACGAGGTGAAAATCACTGCTGAACCTGCAGAAGGCTGCGTTCTGAAAGCTCTGTATCTGAACGGCGAAGCGGTAGAGGCAAAGAGTCCGTATACATTCAATATCTATGCGGATACTATTGTAAAAGCGGAATTTGAGAAAACGCAGGAACAGCTCATTAAAGAAACAAACGCTTATAACAGCACGATTCAGTTAATCGCAAAGACAGAGCTTGCAAAGACGAGCAAAGGCAGGAAAGCAATCCGCGTATACTGGTTTGAAAAGAACGGAAAGACTTTGAATTTTGACGGATACGAAGTTTACCGCTCCGTTAAGAAAAACAAAGGCTACGGCAAAAAGCCAATTTTCACGACCGAGAATACGAAGTACCTGAACACAGCTGTTGAAAAGGGAACCCGTTACTATTACAAAGTTCGCGGATACAAAGAAATCGGCGAAAGCAAGCTTTACAGCAATTGGTCAACGAAAGCGTGGAGACGCGCAAAATAAAATTGCAAAAGAGCACAAAAGCGGCTGCAGTTTCCTGCGCCGCTTTCGTGCTCTTAACTTAAAAGAAAGAAGAAAAAGAATTTGAAATTATTATTAGTATTGCCGGGAAGCGCGTAAGGTAATCGCCCCCCGACAAGGGGTCTGCTTTAGTTGTTTGTGTTTTGCTTCGTGCCGGAAGAAGCGTTTGTGTTCGCTGCGGCCTGAAGCTTAACATCATATTTCAGAATATCGCCGTCACGGACGACTGTAAATGTGACCGTGTCTCCGATATTGTGCTTTTGGATTTCTTTTAAAAGTACGGCGGAATCGGTGACTTTTACATCGTCAATGTAATATACAAGGTCACCCTTCTGAAGGCCTGCTTTCTTAGCATTGCTTCCTGTCACATCCTGAATGTATACACCGGTGAGGGAAACGCCGTACTGCATCGCTTTGTTATAGTCGGTAAGATCCACAATCGTGATGCCTGCGGCAGGTCTGTCTGCGACATAGCCGTTTTCAATCAAGGACTTTGCGACTTTCGCTACATTGTCTGCAGGGATTGCGAAACCAAGACCTTCAACATCCGAGCCGGAGGACTTCGCAACGACAATACCAATCAGGTTGCCGTACTGGTCGAAAAGACCGCCGCCAGAGTTGCCCGGGTTGATGGAAGCGCTTGTCTGAATCAGGGACATGCTCTTACCGTCAATTGTAATTTCTCTTTCGAGGGCACTAATGATACCTTCGGTTGCCGTACCGGAGAGTGTGCCAAGCGGATTGCCGATTGCAACTGCAAGGTCACCGACGCCAAGGCTGCTCATATCGCTGAAGGTTACCGGAGTAAGCCCTTTCTTATCTATTTTGATTACTGCAACATCTGTCTGAGAGTCGGTTGCTACTAAAGTTGCGTCGCATTCTGTTCCGTCATACAAAGTTACCTTTATGCTGGAAGCTCCGGAAATCACATGATTGTTTGTGATGATGTAGCCGTCTTCGCTGTAAATGACACCGCTGCCCGCGCCCTGCGTTACATATTGACCGAGCCAGCTGTCGGTGGAAACGGATTCGGTTTCGATTGCGACAACGGAATTTTCATTCTTTGCGATGATTTCCTGTATGGAAAGCTCACTGCCTGTAGCTTTCGCTAGATTGTAGTTCGTCGTGGTGATTGACTTGTCGATGCTCGTACCGCCGAAGTGGCTGATAGCCAAAGCGTATGCACCTGCGCCGACGGTTGCTGAAACGATAATGCAGACAATCAAGGCGATGACAAAACTTTTCGTCGTAACATATTTCGGTTCTCTTTTTTCACGCGGCTCCTTGTGCGGAGGCTCTGCGGTATCTGTGTATTCTCTGTTATCAAATCTAT
>CABQMM010000168.1 GCA_902465215.1 uncultured Bacillota bacterium | reverse complement strand
GCAGGAGCCGCTTCCATCGCGCTGATGGCAAAACAGCTCTTCCATGAAGAAATCGTACAGGTTGATTTTACACTGTACGGTTCTTTTGCGAATACCTATCGCGGACACGGCACGGATCGCGCGCTTCTGGGCGGCATTTTAGGTTTTACCACCGATGATATCCGCATTCGTGACGCTTTCACGCACGCGCAAAACCGCGGTTTGAAATACAGTTTTACCGAAGACCACACGGCAACGGATCTGCACCCCAATACCGTCGACATCGTTATGCACAACGGGAAAGGCCGCACGCAGTTTGTACGCGGCGTTTCAATCGGCGGCGGACGTATGAAAATCGTGCAGCTGAATCAGGTGGAAGTTGACTTTACCGGAGAATACAGCACTCTGATTATCAAACAGGCGGACAAGCCGGGCGTGGTCGCTCATATCGCAGGCTGTCTGGCACAGCAGCAGGTAAATATCGCATTTATGCGCCTGTACCGCGAGGCAAAGGGCGAAACCGCCTATACCATTATCGAGTCGGATCAGCACATCCCGTCTGAAATCCTCGACTCCATAAATCAGCACGAAAATATTTACAATTCTCTTGTAATTCAAGTATAAGGAGGTATCGAACTATGGATTTTACAAATGGCAGCGCACTTCTGTCTTACTGCCAGTCAGAACAGATAAAAATTTCCGAAGCCATGCTTCGCAGAGAAATATCGTTAGGTGAAACCACGAAAGAAGATGTATACGATAAAATGCGTCGTTCTATTGAGATCATGAAGGCCTCTACGCAAAACCCGATTCAAAATCCGGTTCCCTCCATGGGTGGACTTTTAAACGGAGAAGCAAAATCGGTCTGGCGGCATTCTTTTGAGGAAAATCCGCAGACGCTGTGCGGCCCGATTCTCTCAAAGGCAATCGCCTATGCGATGGCAGTTCTCGAAACAAATGCGTCGATGGGTCTTATTGTAGCAGCCCCTACTGCAGGCTCTTCCGGCGTGATTCCCGGGACGGTTCTTTCCATCTGCGAGAGCTATGGCCTTGAAGAATCTGCGATTTACGACGGGCTTTTGAATGCCGGGGCGATTGGCTGGCTGATCATGCGAAACGCCTCCGTGTCCGGAGCTGAAGCAGGATGTCAGGCGGAAGTCGGCGCGGCTTCTGCCATGGCCGCCTCTGCGGCAGTCGAACTTTTAGGCGGCAGCCCTGAGCAAAGCCTGAGCGCCGCCGCAACTGCCCTCTCAAACCTTTTAGGTCTGGTCTGCGACCCGATTGCAGGGCTGGTCGAGTCGCCATGTCAAAGCCGCAATGTCATCGGCGTTTCCAATGCATTCAGCAGTGCGCAGCTTGCGCTGTCCGGCGTCCGCTTCCCGATTCCGTTCGATGAAATGACGGACGCGATGTATAAAGTCGGAAAAACTTTGCCGCCGGAGCTTCGCGAAACCGCGCTCGGCGGATGCGCCGCCACCCCTTCCGGCTGCGCGCTTTGTGACAAATGTATAAGCAGTAAATAGGGCTTTTCCTATTCCGTACGCAGCCTCTCCGCAATGCTGTTTCGTCTCAGCATTGCGCTGCAGGCTGCGGAGATGGCTGCAGCAAGCCCCAGCAGAATCGGCAGCGTCACTATAATCGGTGAAATGATGAAATGGTAAGTGAACATCCACATCTGCATCGTGTACGCTTTGACGATTGCATAGACAAGCAGATTTCCGATTGTCAAAGTAATGCCGGAAGTAAGAAGAATGTAGCACAGACCCTCTCCCGTGAGCATTCCCCGAAGCTGTTTTGATGTCATTCCCACAGCCTGCAGAACCGCAAGTTCGTTTCTGCGGGCCTGAATGGAGGTTATCATCGCATTGACGAAGTTTAAAATACCGATGAGTCCGAGGATAAAGCTCAGAACGCCTCCTACAATCATGGTCATATGCGTCAGATTGTCAAATTCTTCGGCAATCGTGGATTTTGACACATAGGAAAGTTCTGTATGATTCGTATTGCAATAGTTCTCCGCCCACGCTTCCGCGTTCTCCATTTGATTTTCCTGCAGATTGAACGCAGCACTCATTGCCGCATGTTCGCCTGTCTGCTTGGTAAATTCAGCCGAAGGCAGGGTGAAATAGATGTCGATTCCATGTCCGTGCTGCGGTCCGAGCGCATATGGTATATCGCCAATCGCAAGGACTTTGTAGGTCTTGCTTTTTCCATTTCCAAAGTCGAGTGTAACTTCTTCTCCTATATCGTAAAACTTTCCGTCTCCCTCGCTTGTAAAAGCAGTTACGATAACATAATCACCGCTCTCGAATTTTTTGCGTTCAAACTGCCCTTCGCTTATCTCCATCTTTTCTTCCGCGATGCCGTCCACGCCGTAAATATGTCCTATCATTTCATTCTTTTCCAGAAAAGAATTGGTCTGCTCTATGAAAACTGCCGGCAGATCGTTTCCGTATTTTTCGAGGCTTGCTTTCGCACGCTGAATCACCTTGTCTTCCACCTTATGCAGATACTCCCTCATATAGACATAACCGGTTTCGGTCAGCCCCGGAATTTTATTAATGTCGCTCATAACCTCCGGAGTAATATCATCGTACGCACTGGTTCCCGTTAAGTTCAAAATACCGGAATCGGTAAACATAAAGTCAGATACGGCTTTTTCTTTGAGATATTTATCCATATCATAGCCCTTTGTAATCGTGACGGTCGTCTGCAAAAGAACAAGGGAAAGTGTCAGGGAAAGCACTACCGAAACAGTCTTCTTTTTATTTCGTTTCATGTTCTGCCATGCCATCGAAAGCGGGCTCACGCGACAGGTTTTCTTCTGCGCAGGTGTTTTGGATTTTTTTGCTCTGCCCTGAGTTTTCGTGCCTGCCTCTGTGTATTTGACTGCTTCCACAGGCGAGATTTTTGTCACGAATCTGCATGGGCGTATACAGCTGATCCACACCGTTATCAATGTAAAGATCGCGCTTCCTGCGAAAATCCATAATTCAGGCGATACCTTGAAGTTTCCTTCATAGATTGACACCTTCATAATGATTGGCAAAAGCCATGCGGCGGTAAAATATCCTGTCAAAAGTCCCGCAGGGATTCCAACCAAGCACAAAAGATACGCCTGCCTGCGTACGATTTTAGAAAGCTGGCGTCTGGTCGTTCCTATGGTTTTCAGGAGTCCGTAAAAGTGGATGTCCGACGCTATGGAAATGTAGAATATGTTATAAATTATCAGGTATCCGGAAACCCCGATGAGAAGCAGAAGTCCGGCTACAAGAAGGACACTCTGCACATCTATTTCGGAAGTCGCATATGCCCAGTTGATGCCTTCATTAACTGTACTGTCAAAGCCGCAGCGTTCTTTCAGGGCTGCGACCTTTGCTTCGATGTCCCAGCTGTTTGAAAACCAGATGGACGGGTTGACACAGCCTGAAATATGCTCCGAATCCGCTTCCGCGTCTGCATAACCGTCGCCGTCGTGCCAGGTCGGAGCGACCTTTTCGGAATATTCTCTCGAAAGATAAATGTTGTTCGAACCGGATGCCAGATCCTGCGGCCAGAAACCGCAGACGGTAAACTCATCTCTGTATTTTTGTCCGCGTGCGGTGAACTCAATCGGTATTTTCACGCCAAGCTCATGCGGCACTCCGAGTGCATCGAGAATCGATTCGGAAACCGCCGCTTCGTTTTCGCTTTCGGGCAGTCTTCCGGTCGTAGGGGTGCAGAAGGACCACTCGGCATCTTTTTCCTCGACATATCGAATTTCCGTATGCATTTTGGAAAACTCGGAATTTTCTCCAAAACCGATAAAGATATTATAGGAAATGTCTTTTACTTCCGGGTCAGATGCAATTTTCTCGTACTGCTCCCATGTCAGATATTTAAAGCCTGCATGAGAGGATGTGCCTACCTGTCTGGAGGTTTGCTCCTGTATGGTGTCGAGAACTCCGCCGGATATGGTGAACAAGCTCGTAAATAGAATGGTCGTCAGCATGATTGCCAGAATTGCAACAATATTTCTGGTGCGGTTTTTCCGAATACCCCCGACGGAAATTCGGCTGATGCACCTTCCGTTCCTAACGCGCAGCATAGCTTTCACCTGCGATTCTGCCGTCTTCGATTCGAATAATACGGTCTGCCATCTGTGCAATTTCTTCGTTATGCGTAATCATTACAAT
>CABQMM010000167.1 GCA_902465215.1 uncultured Bacillota bacterium | reverse complement strand
TAACTGGTTTGTCCGCAACATCGAGGCAGCGAAAGCCGCAGGCGTTATGGTCGGCGTTTACTTCTTTTCGCAGGCGCTGACGACTTTGGAAGCGAGAGCGGAAGCAAATTATACGCTGGAGCTTTTAGGCGATTATGAATTAGACCTGCCGATTTTCATGGACTACGAATATTCGGTTGTATCTTCGGGCAGATTCACCAGCGGTACCATCAGTAAAATTCAAGCAACCTCAAATGTAAAGGCGTTTTGTCAGGTCATCGAGCAGAGCGGACATCAGGCGGGTCTCTATGCAAACCTGAACTTCCTGAATAAAGCCGTTGACGGGCAGGCACTCAGCCGGCAGTATCCGATCTGGGTTGCCCAGTATTATACGGCATGCAACTATGACTACGAATATAACCATTGGCAGTACAGTTCGGGCGGCTCCGTAAACGGAATCGGCGGCAGAGCGGATGTGAATTTCTGGTATTTCGATCTTGAACCGGATAAAACTTCGGATTATTCCCTGACTGACTGTGACTTGTACATAGAAGATTCCTCGAGCGTACCATACTCGGCAGGCATGCGATACGAACCGCGCGTACGCGCAGAACGCTACGGAAGTGCTCTGACGGAGGGCGTGGACTATAAGGTCCGCTACATCAGCAACACGAGAGCTGGGAAAGCCTATGCAGTCGTGATGGTGTTCCAACCATCCCGTCCTACATAACGGTAACAGATGCTGCAGGAAAGAAGCTTATCGAAAATCTGGATTATACTTATACGGCAGAGAATGCGGTAGAGGTTGGCGAAGCGGATTTGATTGTAAGATTTATCGGCAATTACACGGGAACCAAGAGGGTGAAATACAACATTGTTACGGCAACACAGTCGATTACGGTGACTGACGCGAGAACAAGCACGAACCTGTCGGCAGGAGACTACAAGCTCGGTGCAAGCGCAAAATATGCGGGTGCGAAACTGACCTATTCTTCAAGCAATACATCTGTTGCCACGGTTTCCTCAAGCGGAACGGTAACACCGAAGGCAGCGGGAACGACGACGCTGACCATCAGTGCTGAGGCAACATCTGAATACGGAACTGCTGAAAAGACGATTTCGCTGACGGTCGTGGACGATAAGAACGACGAACCGGCACCGACACCTGACAACCCGTCGACGCCTGACAATCCGGGTGACAACACGGGTGGCTCGGACGATGATGCGAATGCAGCAAAGAATGCGCAAATCAAAGCCGGTGTAGAGCGCACGAAGGTCGTTCTGCTCAAGGCATCTGAGGTGAGCAGAACGCGTGTAAAACTGACATGGAAGAAGTCAAATTCAGGTTATCGCGTTGACGCATATCAGATCTGGCGTTCGACGAAAAAATCTTCGGGCTATACGAAAATCTTCACGAGCACGAGTGCGTCGCATAAATATTATGTGAATACGAAGGGTCTCGAACCGGGCAAAACCTACTGGTACAAGGTCCGCGGTATCCGCAGAGTGGACGGCAAGCTTGTATACACGCCGTTTACAAAGATTTCAGTAACGACAAAGAAATAAATCGGCCGAAAAGCTGTGCACCCGCCGAAATGCAGGAGTGCGCGGAGTGGTAGAAATAAGAAGGGAGCATACCATAGCGATATGCTCCTTTTTGTTTGTTTTTCGTATAGATTGACGGCTGGGCGGGTTTATCCCTTGCCGAGGGAAAACCGTCCTTAGGCCGATGTTTCGACTCGCCTGTCTTCTTATATGAACTTAGCGAGGCGGGCGCGGGTGCGCTCTTCACCGAGAATCTGCTGAATTTCCCATACATCCGGGGACTGCTGGCGGCCCATGAGTGCCACACGGATTACCGTGCTGACATGACCGACATGACCCTTGTACTGATCCGGATTCTTCTTGAAATCCTTTGGCTTTACGGCATAGCCGAGCTCTGCGGTGATTTCACGGATTTTGCCAAACCATGCTTCCTGGTCATCCGCATGGTTGTAAGTTTCCAGATATTTCGAGAGGATTACAGAAACATCTCCTGCAGCTTCCTGTGGGAATTCGTCCTCAATTTCAAACATATCATCAAAGAAATAGCTGATATTCTTGATAATCTGCTGTGCATAAATGTGGTCCTTACGCGGATTCCTCTCTTCGTGGCGGCCGATGTCGAGGATTTTCTCAAGGTATGCTCTGTCCTCAAAAATCGGAGCCAGTTCCGGCTTGAATTCGTCAGACCAAGCCTTGAGGAAGTCGAAAAGCTCTGCTGCAGGGATTTTGAGCAGGACATCTTTGCTGATGTTATTGAGCTTGTTGAGGTCGAAAAGCGCGCCGGAGTTGCTCATCTTCTCTGTGGTAAATTCAAACTCGTCGATGTCTGCATCCGGATTTGCGATGCGCCACTCTTCAAAATTCGAGTTGAGAATCGTCAGCAGATATTCGCGTACGGCTGCCGGATGGTAGCCTTCATTTCTATAGTAGTCGAGCGAAAGCTCAGGGTCTTTTCTCTTGGAAAGTTTTCTCTTATTGCCCTCCTCGTCGAGTTTCATGAGCTGTGCGGTGTGGCAGTATACAGGCGGCTCCCAGCCGAGCTTGTCGAAGAGCTCCACATGAATCGGAAGCGACGGGATCCATTCTGCGCCTCTCACAACATGGGTTGTCCGCATCAGATGGTCGTCCACAACATGCGCAAAATGATAGGTCGGGATTCCGGTTGCCTTGAGCAGAACCGTATCCTGATCGTTCACCGGCATATCAAGGGTTCCGCGGATTGCGTCCTCAACATGGAAACGGCGGATCTGATCTTCCGGCAGGCTCATGTCGCCGTCGGATTTCAGACGGATTACATAGGATTTTCCTGCTGCAAGATTGGCTTCGATTTCTTCCATTGTGAGGTTTCTGCTGAGCGCCCACTTGCCGTAAATTCCCGGATTTGCCTTCTCGGCTTCCTGTTTTGCGTGGATTTCCGCGATTTCTTCTTCGGTCAGGAAGCATGGATATGCATGACCTTCGGCAACGAGCTTCTTCGCAAAGCACTGATAAATCTCGCCGCGGCGGCTCTGTGTGTAGTCGCCGTAGTCGCCGATGTCGCCTTCCATCGTTGCGCCCTCATCAAAATTGATGCCAAAGAATCTGAGGGAGTTGATAATCACTTCAACTGCGCCTTCCACATAACGCTTGTCATCGGTATCCTCGATTCTGAGAAAAAACCTGCCGCCGGACTGATGTGCCAGTCTCTCGTCAACAAAAGCGCCGTAAAGGTTTCCAAGATGAATGAAGCCTGTCGGGCTCGGTCCGAGTCTGGTTACTTTCGCGCCCTCAGGCAGCTCGCGCTTGGGATAGAGCTTTTCGTAATCGTCCGGGGTTTTGGTGATGTGCGGAAACAAAATCTCCGCAAGTTTTTCATAATTCATATTTATCCTCCGTATTATGGCGGGGCGGGCGGCACGCAGCCTGCACTGCCCGCCTTGTGTCCGCACCGCCTTTTTATTCGATATTCCAACACTTTATTATATATGCAAAAGTATGAAATGGCAAGATTTTGGAAGAATAAAGAAGGATAAATTTGCTGCGGCGGCAGAAAGCGGAAGGCAGCCCTGCGGGCTGCCAATGGATTCTATGCGTTGGGCGCGCCGGGCGAAATGGTGCAGGAGCTGTGGGGGGTGCGCTGGGCGAAATGTATATTTACACGAAAAAAAGCGTTTTTTGAGGGTGGTTTCGTGTATAAATTTACAAATATTAGGAATATGACCTTGTGTAAATAAAATGGAATAAAATCACAGTTATAAAAACGTTGAAATTTCAACCTTCAAAAAAATGTAAATTTTCTAAATGAATAAAAAAATGCGTGAAACCACCGTGAAACATTGAAAACTACACGAAACAGGGGGTCTTTTTTGAAAAATTTCGTGTAAATATACATTTTTATAAAAACTGGAATTATGCCAACGCGCGCCAACGCCACTCGAAAGCTTATCCGACATGCTGAATCGATCCAACACCCCAAGCTCCCAATGCCTAAACGCCCTGAAGGCGCATTTGATTCCACGAACAGTCGTGTGCGTGCGCCTTCGCCCGAAAGCGCCCCCAACGCTGCCCAACCGAAAGGAGATAAAATGGAAAAGAAAGAGAAAACTGCATTTGAGATATATCTGGAGATTTTCAGAAGTGAGCTTCCGCTCGGCGAAAGCTTTGATTTGCTCGAGCGGAA
>CABQMM010000166.1 GCA_902465215.1 uncultured Bacillota bacterium | reverse complement strand
AAAGGCTGCGCGGGCTCGATTACGATGATTCCGATTCTGACGATGCCGGAAAACGACAAAACGCACCCGATTCCTGACCTTACCGGATACATTACGGAAGGACAGATTATTCTTTCCAATGAGCTGTTCCGCAAGGGCATTAAACCGCCAATCGATGTTCTTCCATCGCTTTCGCGTCTGAAGGACAAAGGTATCGGCAAAGGCAAAACCCGTGAAGACCACGCGGACACGATGAACCAGCTATTTGCTGCTTATGCGAAGGGTAAAGAAAACCTGGAACTCGTTGCAATCTTAGGTGAAGCGGCACTTTCCGAGGTAGACCTGATGTATGCGAAGTTCTCGCAGGAATTTGAGAGACGCTATGTTTCACAGGGCTACGATACCGACCGTACGATTGAAGAAACGCTGAATCTGGGCTGGGAACTGCTCCGTCTTCTTCCAAAGAGCGAATTGAAGCGTATCAAGGACGAATATATCGAAAAGTATTTGTAAACGGCGACGCGCCGAACGGCGGCGTGCCGAACTTTGCCGGAATACCAGGCAAACGGCGGTATGCCGGTTAATTCGTGATTTGATTAAAAAAGGAAGGAGGCAGGAAAAGTGGAAAGACTCAATGTAAATCCCACCCGTATGATGCTCACAACGCTCAAAAAGCGCCTTGCGACTTCCGTGCGGGGACACAAGCTTTTAAAAGACAAGCGGGATGAGCTGATGAAAGGTTTCCTTGAACTTGCCCGTGAAAATAAGGAGCTCCGAGACAAGGTGGAGGCTCGTCTTACGGACGTTTATGCAGCTTTCGGTGTGGCGCAGGCGGTTATGAGCCGCGCTGCCATGGAAGAAGCTCTGATGTTTCCGAAGCAGGGCGTGAACTTAGATGTCTCAGGCAGGAATGTCATGAGCGTGGACGTTCCGGTGTTTGACTTTACTACAACGGCCGAAGATGCTTCAAATATCTATCCTTACGGTTATGCGAATACTTCCGGCGAACTGGACTCTGCAATCGCAAGTCTGGCGGACGTATTTCCGCTGATGCTGGAGCTTGCCGCTAAGGAGAAGGAAGCCCAAATGCTGGCTGCCGAGCTTGAGCGGACGCGGCGCAGAGTGAATGCGCTCGAATATGTAAAGATTCCGCAGCTCGAAATGACGATTAAGTACATTCGCATGCGGCTTGACGAAAACGAGCGAGGCAACCAGACGAGACTGATGAAGGTCAAAGACATGGTGCTCAAAGAAGCAATTCAGGAAAAGCACGATGCGGATGAAGAAGCTTATAATGCGGCGGTAAAACACGCTGTACGCAGGTCAAGAAAACCGATTAATATTATGTAAAATATAGAAATTGTCCGTTCCAAGGGAAACCGAAGGAAACGGACAATTTTTTCTTAACATCAATTTTATGGTCTTCCTGATATAATATGCAAAAGCATTTTCTAACTAAAAGGCAGATTGCCGCGGAAAGGGGGAGACACCATGTCAAAGAGAGCTTTACTTTTTCTTATAATTACGCTTATCCTTTGCGCGCTGCTGACAAGCTGCTTCGCGTGGAATCTTTTATCCGCGGATAAAGCGAGCAAAAAAGTCAGCGACAGCAGAGAGATGAAAACAACAGGGCAGGACACTGTCACGCAGGAGGGAGAAGAAATGTATCAGGACACATCAAAAGACGTTGTATATTTGGCGGGCGGATGCTTTTGGGGACTGGAAGCGCTGATGCAGTCCATTCCGGGCGTCATCGACGCGGAAAGCGGATACGCGAACGGCACCTGCGAAGCGGACGCGAATTATCGCAGTGTCTGCGCAGGAAACACCGGATTTCGTGAAACGGTGCGGGTTGCGTATGATCCGCAAAAAGTAAGCCTTGATGCCTTGCTTCTCGCGTACTTCTATGTCATTGATCCTACGGTGAAGGACCGTCAGGGTAATGATCGCGGAAGCCAGTATCAGACCGGCATCTATTACACCAATGACAAGGTAAAAGAAACGGTAGAACGCATCGCGGAAATCGAGCGCCAACGCAGCGAGAAATTTTTTGTAGAGATCGCGCCTCTAAGAAACTACTATCCGGCGGAAGCATATCATCAGGATTACTTAAAAAAGAATCCGAACGGCTACTGCCATATTCCGAAGGAAGAAATGAAGCTTTTTTCGGAGCTTCGCGTAGATCCGGGCGATTACAAACGGCCGGCTGCGGAGGTGATTCGGCAAAAGCTGACCAAGGAGCAATATCACATTACGCAGGAAAGCGGCACAGAGAGAGCTTTTACGGGCGAATTTTGGAATAAGTTCGAAAAAGGCATCTATGTGGATATTGTGACGGGAGAACCGTTGTTTTCCTCTGCCGACAAATTCGAGAGCAGCTGCGGCTGGCCGGCCTTCTCCAAACCAATCGAGGAACCGACGATAACAAAGCTGGAAGATAACAGCCATGGCATGCGCAGAACCGAAGTGAGAAGCAGGGCGGGGAATTCTCATCTGGGGCATGTGTTTAGCGGAGATTTTGAATCTCCAAACGGCGTGCGGTATTGTATCAACAGCGCCGCGCTGCGCTTTGTACCGTACGAAAAGATGGAAGCGGAGGGTTACGGCTACCTCAAGTATTTGTTTGAAAAAGAGCGTGGAGCGGAGAGATAATTCTCCCGCTTCAAACACGCTTTAGAACCTGCCGTCTGCCGCCCCGTGAAGTCCTTTCAGATATTTCTCAACATTTAGGTAACGAATGCCGCTGCCTGCGTCATGATGCGACTCGCCGCGGTAGATTACATATTTACCGGTGATGGAACCGTAGCGGAATTCCGTCCGCTTACATTTGTCTTCATCAATCAGGTGCCGGTACTGCTCAGGAGTCCGCTCGCTGCTGTGTTTGATTTCGAAAATTTCGCATGAAGCCGTCTTCGGATCGAAGGCAACCATGTCGAATTCGCCGACCGCAAACTGCAGTTTAAAGACTCTCTTATGCGGATATGCCATCTTCGTTTCGAGCATAATCAAATCTTCCATAAGTCTGCCGCATACCTCACTTTCAATCCGCGCAAGTACATAGTTTCGCTCTGCAAGCGAGAGGTCGGAAAACTCTTCATCTTCGAGAAGAGAGGAAATAACCGCTTCAACCTGCGAGTAACGAAGACCGGGCTGTGAGATAACGGTTTTCGTTTCCTTATGCGATAGATTCGGGAGCGATACGATGTCGAAGTCAAAGGTCAAATCCAGCAAATCAAGATATTCCTTGATTTCGGCGCAGTGCTCATCGGTAAGCATAATTTTTCGCTCCGAAGCGTTTAAAATTTCGAGTTTCCGGCGCAGACGTCCGGTAACAGCCGCAAGGTCAATGCGGTCGAGTACATCGTTTGCATGTATACGGTCGCGGCGCAGATTCCGTGCTGAAAGTGAAAGAATTCCCGAACGGAAGTCACGCGTAAGAACATCCAGTGCGAAACGGTGATTGATGTCTTCGACGACGCGATTGACGGCATCGGTGAGTTCTCCCTGTTCATAAAGGACGCGCAGATTTCGAAAATGATCGCCGTCCTGATAGCATTTCAGCGAATGCTGTATGTTCTTGGCGATTGCACTGTCCACATATTCATCGGTGCTTTTCGCTGTGGAAAAGGTTGAATGCTCGTTATAGTGACTGCCGCCCAAACTCAGCGTCCCGCCATAGCGAATATATTCATCAATTCCGTGAATTCCAAGCAGCCGCTCGAATTCGCGATAAGGGATAAATGTAGTATGCAGAATAACGCACCGGTCATACAGCTGGGAATCCTCCGAGAAAAGGAAAGCGAGCGAATCCGTTCCCGATAGGATAATTTTCATGCCGCAGGATGCAAAAATATCTGAAAAAAGTGCAGCTCCTTCAATGAAATCCGCAAGCAAAGTTGCCTCATCTATGAAAATATATTGAAACCCCTGCGAGGCAAGAATTTTTAAATCGGTATTGATACCCGCCAGTGTGACACCGGGCACGACCTGAATAAATGCCGTCTTCGCGAGGCACTCATCCGGCATTTCCGAAATCGCCTGACGCATCATCGTCGTTTTCCCTGTGCGGCGCAGTCCGTAAAGAATCAGAACCTTATCCGGAAAGGCACCTGCAATATAATCCTGCAGAAGATGGAAACGTTCCCGCCTTGCGAAACCGGAAGACTGATTTGCGAAAAATCGCAGGGCATCTCCTTTTATGACATTGGAATGATAGCGAAAGACCTCTTCGG
>CABQMM010000165.1 GCA_902465215.1 uncultured Bacillota bacterium | reverse complement strand
TTTCTGCTATTCGCAAGCCACTCGCCGCAGAATCATCGCGCACCGTGGTTTTTCCTGCCCAGCGCCCCATCTTGGCATAGCGAAAAGGCAGTTCATTCTTCTTCTGCATTTCCCGAACAAACTCACGGCACACATCTTCGAACGCAAAAGACGCGAACTTATGCAATTCCGGTTCAACGGCAAATTCATACACACCGTTTACATCGCCATCTTCGAGCTGAGAGAAGTTTGCAAAGCCAAAGGCATACCAGAAGCGGAAGAAATTACCTGTCAAGCGATAGGTCCCGCGATTAGAGTTTGCCTGCTCCTTTAGCTTTGCATCAACAGAAAATTCCCGCTCTACAATGCCGAGTTCCATCAGATTTTTCAAGTATACACTGGTTTTTGAAGTATCCTCCACCAACGATTTCTGGCTAATATCATTTAACTTCGTATTACCAAGTGCCACCGCTTCAATGATCGAATTATAAATTGGTGTCTCCCGAAGCTCCTGATGGAGCAGAAAATCCACCTCGCTGTAAAGAATACAGCCCTTTGTCAGAATGTTCCGTTTGATATTCTCGCCCACTGAAAGCTTCGGATTCCACTGACGCAGATAATGGGGTATTCCGCCGAGGACGGCATACGCAAGCACCTTGTCACGATCCGAGTAATCAGGGAAAAATTTAACGACATCGTAAAAGCCCATTTCTCTCATTTTGTAGATTCCAGTCGCTCTGCCATAAAGAGGATTTTTCTCAGCCAGCAGTTCTTTTTCGATAAAGCTCATCGCACTGCCGCAGAGGATGATCATCACATTGCTGTCCCGAAATGCAGCGTCCCATAGATTTTGCAAAATGGAAGGTATGCTTGGATTTCCTTTGCACATATACGGGAACTCATCAATTACGAGGAGCTTTTTACTGTTGCCATAAGGAAGATCAAGTACGGCCCGAAACGCTCTCTCCCAATCTGTAAACGCAGAGATATAGTCTTTTGCCGGAATATCTTCCTTCATCATTCGAATTGAAAAGTTTCGAAGCTGTACTGGGTCTGTTGTCTGCGTACAGGAAAAGAATGCATGCGGTTTTCCTTTGCAAAATTCTCGAAGAGTTTCGGTTTTTCCTACACGCCGCCTGCCATATAGTACGACCGCCGTTCTCTTCATACTTATCATTTAAGAATTTCAGTTCAGCCTCTCTGCCGATAAACATCGAGATACCTCCATTTATTATATAATCCTGATTTACTAAATCGTGATTTGATAATAGTATAACCGACTTATACGAAAAATACAAGTGCTTTTTATGTGGTTCGCTTCCGTGTCCAGTTTTTCCTCAATGTCATTAAGTTAAGCCTGCGCAAAGGGCAAAACAGCTACCGCAAGTAAGCAAAAGAGCTTATTTTTGCGGTAGCTGCCATTTTTACGCATGACAAAAGCAGGTGCCCAGAGGGCAACTGTGACTGCATAATATAAATCGTTTTAAGAAAGGCGATATTGAAAAGCCACAGCGGAAACAGGGGCTTGATAGCGTTTATATTGTCGTCCTGGTCTGATTGGCGACAGGTGCATGGACAGTATTTCAAATATTTGAGCAGATCTGATTTTCCCCTTCAGGAACTGCTTGCATGCAAGTATAGCGACCGAAAAGTTGATTTGTTTTCCTTGTGGGGCTGGCACTTGTCGCGCAATAAGCGAAGCATAATTATAAAAAATCAGTCGAGCAAAAACCTCTTGTAGTAAAAAGTCTGTTTTCTTGCCGTGCAGACAGGATAATCCAATGATATACTTAAGTTCTCTAAAGGATGTTTCAATTCCCCAACGGAGACGATAAAGTTCTTTGTTTTTTCAACGGGGAAGGTCTCTGGGTCAAGATCAGTATAGATGGTCTCGTAGCATCCGTCAGAAATTCGAAATCGGACGACGCGGAAGTGCAGATCATACATATTGGGAGCTTTGGGCGCAATGTAGTCAAATGTAGTATGAGGCTGGATCCAACGATACCTTTCTGGATAAGCAGATAACAGCGCTAATGTCTCTTTCGTTTGCCGACGCGTTAGTGTCAATGTTGTATCGACATCAAATTCTTCGCTATTTGGCAACTGAAGATTCGAGATCATGCCGTAAGATTCTTTTGCGCGGATGATGAAATTCCACTCTTTGCTCATTAAATCGAACATGGCATTCAGGTGAGCAAGGTTATATTGTTTTTGCCCTTCCGCATTCCTAATTAGAGAAAAATCATTGGTTGGATCGGATGGAAGCCGTAAATCTGACCCATCGACTGCAAAAAGTCGATAACCTTGAAAGGTCGCAGTTGGCGTCGTCGATGAGACAAATTCGTTAAATATCATCTTGACTGCTTCGGGGCGGATCTTATTACGCTGCTGAACGAATGCAGAAGCAGTTGCTGTGCTCGATGTGTACCCGAACCAATCATATAATTCTTTTGAAAGGCTACCGCTTCCCATGCCGATCAGCATTAGTAGCATAGCTTGTAACGGTAGTTTTCTTGTTCTTGAAAAATCTTTTCCTGGTACTCTTACACACACATCTAAATTTGCAGCTGTTCTTTTTATTGCAAGAAACAACGCAGCCCGAATACGTTCTGGATATGATCTTCTTTTCACTCGGAAAGCCTCCCTTAAAAATGTCGTCATTTTCAAGGCGAAGCCTTCGATTTTTACTGATTTGTCAAGTGGTTTTTATGAAAAATATTATTTTTATATGTCCCCCCCTGCACCGAAATGAAAACGCTCAACCACCATTATAAGTGATTGAGCGTCTTAAAAATTAACTTAATGACATTGAGTTTTTCCTACACATACCATGCCGCAGCAAACAAGAACTCATTCATGCCCCCCGAACGATATGCAAGGTCTTTTCTATGCGAGCTTCCACAGGAGCGGACACATTTTTCTGCTCCTCAATTTTGCATTGGGGCCGACCCTATACTGACCTCATACTTGAAAGATGAGGTGCCGAATATGAACGAACGGAACACGCTCAGTATGCCGAATATCCAGCCCGCCGCGCAGGATACTCCGCTCATAATGCCGGTGGCAAAAGAAACAAGCGTCATTTCCTTTGAGGGCGGCAATGTATCTCTTACTAGCTATGCGCTTCCGCAGAAAACGCCAGCGTATTTGACGGCTGCGCTGCGTGCCGCGCCGCACCTTGCCGCCTGCGCGAATTACGCGGATACCGCACCCGAAAAGCCACTTCTGTGGCGAGCATCTTCCGACTGCCATTCAAGCCGCCGCCTGCCTCTCGGCTTGCCACGGTGCGGACGAAGAAAAGTCCGGTCAGAAAGACGATGTGTGGGACGATCTGGACGCCTATCTTGATCTGGGAGAAAACGAGAATGCGAAAGATCTGTCCGACCTGCTCGTTCTCGCGGACGCCGCGATGCTCGATCCCGCCTGTGCCGATGCCGAATCACCGCTGCATATACAGCTGCTCATGCAAAAACAGGCTGTGCTGCGAAATGTATGGCAGCAAGCAAACGCGCTGCTTCTCTATTCCGATGATGAGCTGCCCTCGCAGGCGCTGCTGGATTTTCTTGCCGCAGCGCCGCAGAAATCGCTTTTTCTCGCCGTGCGTAAAAAGCAGCTCAACCGCGCTTTGCTCAATCAGCTCTGCTTTGAGCAGGGATTCCGCGTCTGCCGTTTGGGTACTCCTTCCCGCAGCTATCAGGAGCGTGTATTCCGCGCCGTAGCGGCACAGGAGAAGGTATGCCTTGCTCCCGAGGTTGATTTGTGTTCCGTTCTTACCCGTCTCGAACGCCAGCGCGGCGCATTATATTCCGACGCGGATTTTGCTCTGCTTCTGCGTCGCGCCGTCGAGGAACACGGCAGACTCCGGCCCCTAACTACCGAATATTTGCTTGCACACGATGAGATCTCTATGGAGGATACCGCCCTGCAAAGGCTGGAAAAGCTGATCGGTTTGCGGGAGGTCAAGGACGCATTGCGCCGCATTATCGCCGTAACCGACCTGGAGAACAGGCGTGCCGGGGCAGAACTCCCCACGCCGCCGCGCTGCCGCAATCTGGTATTCTCCGGCGAGCCGGGCACCTGCAAGAGCGTTACCGCGCGGCTGCTCGCCCAGGCTCTGCAGGAATGCGGTGCAAGCGGCGGAGCTTTCGTTGAAGCAGGACGCGAGCAACTCATTGGACGCTATATGGGCGCGACCTCACCTATGGTCGCCAAGCTCTTTGAACGCGCTCGCGGCGGC
>CABQMM010000164.1 GCA_902465215.1 uncultured Bacillota bacterium | reverse complement strand
TTCCCGTTCCATTGTGCGCCACCTCACGCTTTTACATATGTATTTTGCTTATATTCTCCGCAAAATCCATATTTATAATACATTTTTTTATAAATTATGTCAACAACGACTTCTCAAGGCACACAAGATGCACCCCTGCGATTCCGTTAAATTCGCAGTCCACAATGCCGATTTCTTTATAGCCTAAACGCGCATAAAGTCTGCGTGCCGCTGCGTTTTTTACATTTGTATCCATACGCAGGTACGGACAGCCCTGCTCTAGGGCGTATTTTTCATAGAATTCCACAAACGCACTTCCGTATCCGCGTCCGCTGCTCTTCGGCTCAACTACAAGGGTATGCAGCACCATGATTTGATCTTCCGGCGCATCGCTGTATTCCCAGTCTGCGTTCGCGTACTCCGGCACCTGAACGCGGTTAATTCTTGCAGCTGCCTGCACCACGCCTTCATCTTCCAGCACAAACAGCTCGCCTGCGTGCATGGCTTCTTCCGCGGTCGCCTCTGTCGGATAAATTCCACGCACCCAGCCGATGACCGTTCTGCCGCTTTCCTCTTCCGTTAAAATATGGTCGTAAATCTGTGCAATCTGCGGAATGTCATCCTTTGTTCCTTTTCTGAATGTATACATATTTTTCCTCGCTTTCTGCTGATGTATTTTTTTCTGATGTCTTAAATACTATATTCTATTAAATTCTCCATGCGGCATCCGAGCACTTGCGACAGCCTATGAACAGTCTCAAATTTTGCCTTGTTGATGTCCTTATTGCGCTGCTCGTACATTTGTATGGAGCGCAATGTTATGCCGGAAACCTCGGCAAGCTGTTTTTGACTGTAGCCTGCAAGTCTTCGGTAAAACTGCAGGCGGGTTGGTTCCGTTTCCTGTTTTTTTGAAATAATTTCGTCCAAAGCAGCCACAAATTTTGATTCCGGCGCCTCATGCAGCGGATGATACATTTCGATAATCTCTGCAATCGAAATATATCGGTAAATATTTGAAAACGGTCGTCCGGACTGCCACTGATAGTATGCAAGTATCCATCCGGCCCAGTATTCTGCACCTTTATAAATGCTTGCATTCATGCAAGGAAGCTCGCATGCGGTTCCGGTTCGTTCCAGTACGCACCGCGCCATTTCCGCTCCGGAAAGCCCTGCCATAAACACGGGATTTCCGTTTCCAAATGCGTCTGCCACGCCGCTGGCAAGAAACCTCTGAAAAAAATCATCCGGCTCTATAGCAAGCTCGCAAACAGCATATTCCAATGCATCCCCCAGATTTTCCATTGCCATCGGCAGATAAAATTCATCGTAAGCGCAAGTCTTCATTTTTTATCCCCTCCCTCAAGATGTCAATCATATACAGGCCCGCTTTGGTATTTTCTTTGATAATTTCTCTGAAATCTTTTTCCGCATTTCGGGCTCTCTGCTCTCTTTTAGCGAAATATACCGCTCCATCTGCAAATTCTTTTCCTGCAAAATTTAAGTTATGAAAAGCTTTTTCGGTCTTTAGGACAACCTGCTCTCCGAGTTTTCCCAATCTCATCGCTTTCTGCAGCTGCTCAACCGTAATTGAGTTGTTGACAAAAGCCTTTGCAAAAGCGAAATAAGAGTCATCTGCCCGATACCCCCGAATAATATCATAGGGCATAAGGTCAACGCCAAATTCACGGATGATATATTCCTTTCCTTCGATTCCAAGCGGTGTTGATGCGCGAAAGTCGCGGTTCATCGCCAAGATTGCCAGCCAGTTTAAGACATGATATCTGCCTTCGGAAAGGTTAAGAATTTTCATATCAGTACTGTCCATTTCATAGCAATTTGCATAGCCGTCTTGCCCGGGCATTGCGCTTGCCCACTCCTTTGCCATTTCCAGGCTTTCGGTACAGTAGAATCCTCGTCCATAGTCGTTGTGCTCTTTTCCTTTTCCTAAATCGGGGTGCTCAATAATCATCGGGGAGCCATGCCATAAAATCATTTTGCTCAAAATAAAGCCTCCTTTGCAGGATTATTATATCACCATGGTGATACTTTGTAAAGCAAATCCTTTTTTCAGATTTATTGCTTGATTTAGAGTGCAGCTTTTTATATGATAGAAACATAGAGAATCAGGAAGGAACCAAACCATGGATCAGAAAAAAGAATACGCATTGAAAAAACATGCCGAATGGAAAGGAAAGCTTTCCGTTGAATGTAAATGTCCAATTACGAACAAAGAGGAACTGGCAGTTGCCTATACGCCGGGCGTTGCAGAGCCTTGTCTGGAAATACAAAAAGATGAGGCTCTTGCCTATACTTATACAGGCAAAGGCAATGCCGTCGCAGTCATTACGGACGGCACTGCCGTTTTAGGACTCGGCGACATCGGTCCGTCTGCCGGAATGCCGGTTATGGAAGGAAAATGCGCCCTGTTTAAGGCTTTTGCGGGCATTGACGCTGTCCCAATCTGCATTAACAGCAAAGACCCGGATGAAATCGTAAACACCGTCTACCTTATTTCCAAAAGCTTCGGCGGCATCAATCTGGAAGACATCAGCGCACCTCGCTGCTTTGACATCGAAAAGCGTCTAATTGAAATGTGTGATATTCCGGTTTTCCACGACGATCAGCACGGAACTGCGATTATCACAAGCGCAGGTATTTTAAATGCATTGAAAGTTACGGGAAAGCCGTCCGGAAATCTTAAGATCGTCATCAACGGCGCAGGCTCTGCCGGAATTTCTATCGCGAAAATGTTTCTGCGTTTTCAGTTCGGCGATGTCATCCTCTGCGACCGTGAAGGCGCCATCTACGAAGGTGCTCCATACAACAATCCGGAGCAGGAAAAGATGGCAAAGATGACGAACAAAGACAATCTTTCCGGTTCCCTCGCCGATGTTATCAAGGGCGCGGACATCTTAGTCGGTGTTTCCAAACCGGGCATCGTAACGCAGGATATGATTCGCAGCATGGCAAAAGACCCGATTGTTTTCGTTATGGCTAATCCGGTTCCGGAAATCATGCCGGACGAAGCGAAAGCGGCCGGCGCTGCCGTTGTGGGTACGGGACGCTCCGACTTTCCGAATCAGGTCAACAATGTAATTGCCTTTCCGGGAATCTTCCGCGGCGCTTTAGACTGTGGCGCGCCTCGCATCACCGAGGAAATGAAGGAAGCGGCTGCAAGGGCGATTGCCTCCGTGATTCCGGATGAAGAACTGACCGCCGAATATGTTTTGCCGGACGGTTTCAATCCACTTGTGGTTAAGCGCGTTGCCGAGGCAGTTATGGCTTGTTATAAGAAATAAACAGAGTTTAGAATCTACAAGGAGTTTAAAATGAAATATCGCATCGAACACGACACTATGGGAGAAGTTCGCGTGCCGGCTGACCGCTACTGGGGCGCACAGACACAGCGAAGCTTTGAAAACTTTAAAATAGGAACACAAAGAATGCCCGAGGAAATCATTCATGCCTTCGGAATTCTAAAAAAAGCTGCGGCACAGGCAAACCTCGCACTGGGCGTACTGGATGAAGAAAGAGCCACTGCCATTCAGCAGGCAGCAGAGGAAGTCATCTGTGGAAAGCTCTCCGACCACTTCCCGCTCGTCATCTATCAGACCGGAAGCGGCACACAGTCCAATATGAATGTAAATGAAGTCATTGCCAATCGCGCAAATGAAATACTCGGAAAAAAACTTGTTCATCCGAACGACCATGTGAACAAGTCGCAAAGCAGCAATGACACTTTCCCGACCGCGATGCACATCGCTGCGGTGCAAATCGTCGAAGACAGTCTGCTTCCGTCTTTGGACGCACTTGCCGAAACATTAAAGCGTCTGGAAAACGAAAATAAAGAGATTATAAAAACCGGCAGAACCCATCTGCAGGATGCGACGCCGCTGACCCTCGGTCAGGAAATCAGCGCATGGCACGCAATGCTGTCGGAAACACGCGAAATGCTTGCCGCATCCCTGCAGGGCGTCCGCAAGCTCGCGCTCGGAGGTACTGCGGTCGGCACCGGACTGAATGCACCGGAAGGCTTTGCAGAGCTCTCTGCCGAAAAAATCAGTGAAATTACTGGCAGGCAGTTTGAAACCGCGCCGAATAAATTTCACGCGCTGACCAGCAAGGATGCTCTTGTCTTCTGTCATGGCGCGATGAAGGCTCTCGCCGCTGACCTCATGAAAATTGCCAATGATATACGCTGGCTGGCAAGCGGTCCGCGCTGCGGCATTGGCGAAATTACGATTCCGGAAAACGAGCCGGGCAGCTCCATCATGCCGGGAAAGGTCAATCC
>CABQMM010000163.1 GCA_902465215.1 uncultured Bacillota bacterium | reverse complement strand
TAAAGCAGGGGGAGATTTTTATAATCAAGCATTAGCAGGGTTTCAGAATAGCTTTGACAACCTTAAGGTGGAGCAGAGTAGCAATGCAGTAGAAATAACAATAGATGGTAATTTTCTGTTATTTACATTACTTAAGAAAACTGATGATGGTAAATCAGAGACAGTCGCATACTTAATAGTCAAATCAAAAGAGATTACGCCGATAGTAACGACTGAATTGGATGCAGCAATCACAAAAGGAACTGTAAGTAAAGACGATTACTATAATGTGGACGATCGCTATAATGGAAAGACAACCGTAAAAGAGCTTGTCAGCAAGTTACTCGAGAATGAGATCATTAAAAAGGATAAAGCCACTGTTGATAAGATAAAGACAGTGAAAACGAGTGGCACTACACCTGAATATGAAATCACTAGCTTTTGGCAGCTTTATCAGGCGGCAATGGAACGTGTTGACGAAATATATCCGTTAACGAATGGAAGCAGAACTTTAAATAAAGATGTATACCAGAGCGAAGTTGATGCTGCGGCTACATTACTTGACGCTGCTGCTGACAATATAATTCCGTCTGCCAAAGTCAATGCAACATTGTTGTATGAAGCAGCAAACACGGAATGGGTGTGGACAGGCAGTGATGTCAATAGTAAATTAAAAAATAAAGCGGATGTCGTAGGCGTTATGCAAGAGCCTGTCAGCGCAGACACCTGCACGCTTGCAACATGGACGCCGTATGCACAGGCAGTCAGCGATGCAGATGCACTGCTGAAAGAACTCTTTGATAAAGATAAAAATGCAACACAAAAGAATAACAGCGCAGACAACGAGCTTAAGGCAGAGATTGAAAAAATAGTTATGGCAGCGGATGAAACGAAGCTTGTCAGACAGTCCGCATATGACTATGTCTATACATACTATCAAAATAATAAGGCAGAAATGGAAGCCCTGCTCACGCAGTATGACCCGAAGAAACTGACAGAGAAAGACTATATCCCGGATTCATGGAAACGGTATACGGATGCCTATGCTGCATTAAAACAAACAGCAGACTATCGCATTGTCGGCGGCACGACGGAAGACTATGCGGCATTAAAAAAGTTTGCAGGCTATAGCGTATATGATGAGAACGAAGGATATGTTCTCCATCCGGCGCAGCTTCAGGAACTGAAAGAAGCACGCAGACAACTGGTGAGCGCAGAAGATGTTACCGTTTCGCTTACCTATGTAAATAATTTCTCGGCACTGTACCCGGCATTCCTTACCGGCGGCACGAATCTGTATGTGAACAAGGCGGCTACGTTTAAAAAGGGCAATGCCGCTTTGACAACCGAGACACTGAAAAAAGAAGGAATCACCTTTGATTCGCATAACGACCAAACGATTGCCGCAGGCATCTACAATAATAGCGATACCGAGCCGTTCTTCCTGATTTTTATTAATGGTGAGAATTACGGCATCTTCAGAGATACTGTGCTGAATAAAGCCAATCTTCAGCTGCATAATGACGATGAGGTTCGCGTAGTGCGTATCTGCCAGCCGATTGCATATACTGAAAGTTCGACGGGCTATGATACCTCCGCATATCAAGAGGAGGTGACCTATGACGAAAAACATTATCAGGACAGTATCGCGCAGATTCATATGAGTGCGCCTAAGAATGTCAAAGTCGGTGATAAGGTCAGCTTTACAGCAGCGGTTACGGGCGTAAACACAACGAATCAAGGCAAGGCACTTAAGGCAGACCAGATTTCCCTCTTTATCAGTGAGCCGCAAGACGGCAGCCTTGCAGAGCCGACGGTGAAAACCAAGGCATTAACGGATGCGGACGGAAAACTCGAATATGTGTTCACCAAACCGGGCATCTATACCGTAGCGATGTATAAAGTCGTGACGGATAAATTCGGCAGCACCAGCATCTATAACAAGGTGACGGCAGGCGAATACTACTCCCTCTATGCAGGGGACTATATGCAGATTACGGTAGAAGCCGCAGACGAAGATGCCTTACTCAAACAGTATCGCAGCGAGAACCTTGCAAAGGCAAAAGCCTTTTACGAAAGTTTTCAGGCTCATGATTTTGCGGCGGGCTATTACGACGGCAAGTTTAAAGACGCTTATGACAAGCTGACAACAAACCAGACTGCCGCAGATACCTTCGAGGCGCTTATGAAACGCTTTGAGGAAGACTATGCGGAGCTTGAGGCATGTGCACAGAATCAGCTTGATCATGCAGGAAGAATCGCATCCCTGAGGGAGAACCTTTCCTATGTGCCGGAAGACTTATCCGAATTAAATGACGGGGATAAAAAATTGATTGAAAGCGTGCAAAGTGCCTATGCGGATTTGAACGCATATGAAAAGAATCTTTTATCACCAAATGAAATAAAAGCACTGGATAAGATTGCGGAAGTTAATACGAGCGCATTACCAAATAGGGCAATAGTACAGCTCGAACAGGCATATGATAACAATGCATTTCCAACCAAAGACGATAACGGGTGTCCGTACTATGGATGGCCGAATATCGCATGGACGATTCAGCCAAATCCGGACGGAAGCTTTCCGGAACCGAAATGGGCGGACTATGAAAAAAATAACTTTCCGTCCTCGGCAAAAGCAGGTGACTATGTATTTATCCGAAAGTATTTGAATACCACGGATGAGAAATACTGGTTAGCATGGACAATTGATGGATGCAAAACAACCCATTTGGCGGAGCCGCAGACCTTAACCGGAGGGGATCGCGTATCTTATGATGACTACTATCTTGTAAAATATCAGATTCCAAAGGATAGCGTAAATGGCAGCAAGATTACCTTTGATCTCAAGATGGTCGATAAGACGACCTATGAAAACCTTGCGGGTATTACCGAAACACAGAAAGAGATTGACGCGGCAAAGACCGCGGCACTGGAAGCTTTGGAAGCAGCATATAAGGCATATCAGGCGGGAAACTATACCGATGAGAACTGGGATACGCTGACGAAAGCTTACGAAAAAGGAAAAACAGACATCACAGACGCGAAAGCAACGGAAGCTATAGCGGAAGCAAGAAGAAAAGCACTGGCTGCAATGGCAGCGGTACCTGCGAAGAGCACTGCGACAACACCGGGAACCGAGCCGGGAAGTGCCGACTATAATTCCGGCGCGACCATCGGCAAGGTGCATGTCATTATCGAAAACAGCGTGTGCCCGATGACAGAGTCCAGTTCCAAAAATGGAAACAAAACGGAATTTGACACAAAGAAAGCAGGCCTTTACGACACATTCATTGATAAATGGTATGACCTTGGAGAAAAGGACACCATGATGAGCTGCATCTTAAAGGCATTGCAAATGAACGGATACGGCTGGGAAGGAACCGGAGGCGACGGCTACGGCATCACCTATATTGCCGGAATCTTTAAGGATACCAACAAAAACGGCAAATTGGACGCAAATGAGAACATTCTTTCCGAGTTTGACGGCGGCGCAGGCTCCGGCTGGATGGGAACCTTAAACGACTGGTTCGTAAACGAAGGCTTTGCGGCGTTCACCGCGAAAAACGGAGCTTTGGAAAACGGCGATGAAATCCATGTCATGTACACGACGAATCTGGGCGTGGACATCGGCGGCACATGGTATAACGAGAATACGAGTCTTGAAAAACTGCAGATTAGCGGCGGAACCCTTTCTCCATCCTTCAGCGGAAGTCAGACTGAGTACACACTGGTTATCAGCAAAGACAAGGCAGAGGTAACCGTTACACCGACCGCAGCGAACAAAAACTATCAGGCGCGCATTTTCTTAAACAGCTATAACAAAGACAGCGCAAGGTATAAGATGACGGAAACCATCTCGGTAAAATCCGGTGACATCCTCTATGTCGGTGTTGGCGAAAAGGGCTGGCCGACGATGAATGCAGGCGGAGTGGGAACCAAGTACACCATCAAGGTTGTCAGCAGCTCTGACTCGGCAGCCGTAGCGAAAATGCTGAATGCCTTAAAGAAAATCACTTACGCAAACTACAAAGCAGAAAAATCAAATGTCGAAGCAGCAAGAACAGCTTACAACTCCCTGACTGATAAGAGCGGCATTACAGCAGATGACCTCAAGAAGCTGACTGATGCAGAAGCACAGATCAAGTTCTACAGTGAAATCGACGATGTAAAGGCAAAATTCGCAGCATTAAAGGAAACTTCCTCCGAAAGTGCCGCAAGAGATGCTTATAACGCATACAAGAAGCTTTCTGCGGAGCAGCAGGAATACATCACAATCGAGGACAGCAACACCTATAATGAGCTGGCGAAGAAGTACAACCTTTCTTCCGTTG
>CABQMM010000162.1 GCA_902465215.1 uncultured Bacillota bacterium | reverse complement strand
CGGGCTCACTCCGACACAGTTTATTGATTTAAAAGGGCTGATGGGCGATTCTTCCGACAACATTCCGGGCATACCGGGTATTGGTGAAAAGACGGGAATTGCATTACTGGAACAATTTGGATCGATTGAAAACATGCTGGAGCATACCGATGAAATCGCGAAAGCAGGATTAAAGAAAAAGGTAGAGGAAAATGCGCAGCTTGCGGTTATGAGCAAGCGGCTGGCTACAATTAACCGCTTCGTGCCGATTGAAATTGATTTTGAAAATCTAAAAAAAGAAGAACCGGATTACGAGAAGCTGATTGAACTGTATACAAAGCTGGAATTTAAGAGCTTCCTGAAGAGATTGAAAATCAGCCCGGCAGCGGAAGTCCTTACTGCGGAAGTTCCGCAAATAAAGCGGACAAACTTAAAAACGCAGGAAGAACTTGCTTCGCTGGAAGCACTTCGTGACAGTGAAACCGTCTATCTGAAAGTCTTCGGAGACGGAAATCATGTACAGAAGCCAGAAATTACCGGAATCTTTTTAATGAGTCAACAAGAGGCATTCTATATTGACTGCTTGACAACCGCTGCCGGCGATGCAGTTTCGGCATTGAATAAGCTTGCACTGAATCTGGTCGGACACGATTTAAAGAATGACCTGTACAGCCTGATGTTTTATGGTTTTACAGAGTTTACAACGGTTTTTGATACTGCGATTGCCGAATATGTGCTGGATGTAGCAAAAAGCAAGTATGAGCTTCCTGCAATGGTACTCGAGAAGCTGCACATCAAGATTCCAACTTATGAAGATTTTATAGCAGGCGATGATGCACAGCTCGATATGTTTAATGATAAAACAGAAAAAAGCGCTGAATACGCGTCCATAACTGGAAACGCTGTTTTTAAGATTATGGAGGAGCAGAAGAAGCAAATCGAAGCAGAAAATCTTACTAAGGTACTGTATGAAATAGAACTTCCGCTTATCGAAACACTGGCGGCAATGGAAATTGCCGGTATGCGGACAGAACGCGAATTTTTGGATGAATTCGGAAAAGAACTGAAAGAAAAAATTGAGACGCTCGAACTTGCCATTTATGACTATGCAGGAGAACGGTTTAATGTTAATTCACCATTCCAGCTCGGCGATATTTTGTTTGAAAAACTGCAGCTTCCTTCGGGCAAGAAAACGAAGCGTGGCTACAGCACGAGCGCAGATATACTGGAAAAAATTAAGGACAAACACCCGATTGTTCCTGCAGTTTTGGAATACCGAAACCTTACAAAACTCAATTCAACTTATGTAGAAGGCATGAAACCTTTAATTGGATTCGACGGCAAAATTCGTGCGCATTTCCAGCAGACTGTGACGACGACCGGAAGAATCAGTTGCACAGAGCCAAATCTCCAAAATATTCCGATTCGTCAGGAACTCGGAAGAACTTTGCGAAAAGCTTTTACTGCGACGGAAGGACATACGCTCGTCGGCGCTGACTATTCCCAGATTGAGCTGCGCGTGCTTGCGCATTTATCACAGGATGAAAGCTTGATTGATGCTTTCAATCACGGAGAAGATATCCATAAAACAACGGCATCCAGAGTGCTGGGAATCCCGAAAGAAGAAGTGACGGCACTGGACAGAAGCCACGCGAAAGCGGTAAATTTCGGCGTTATCTACGGAATGAGCGGATTCGGACTCAGTGAAGAACTGCATATAACCCGCAAAGAGGCCGAAGCGTATATTCATGCATATTTTGAAAAACACCAGAAAGTAAAGGAATACATGGATTTGCAGATTGAAAAATGCCGTAAATTTGGGTATTCTGAAACGATGACGGGCAGAAAGCGTATGATTCACGAAATCAATGCATCATCCTATATGGTGCGCCAGCTCGGTGAACGGCTTGCGATGAACAGTCCGATTCAGGGAAGTGCCGCGGACATTATCAAGCTTGCCATGAACCGGGTTTATGCAGAGCTGAAGAAAAATCATCCAAACTCAAAATTGATACTTCAGGTGCACGACGAATTGATTATCGACGCTGACAACCGAGAATTAGAAGAAATCAAACAGCTTCTTGTTCGAAATATGGAAAGCGCAGTAACACTTTCCGTGAAACTTATCGCAGAACTCAACACAGGCAGTACATGGTACGAATTGAAATAGGAACGAAATGAAAATAATCGGACTTACGGGCGGAATCGGAAGCGGAAAATCGACGGTATCGGCCTATCTAAAAAGCAAAGGATGCAGAATTATCGACGCTGATGCATTGGCGCGGCAGATGACGGAGAAGGGAAGTCCCGCTATAGAAAAGCTCAGGACTGCCTTCGGTGACAAGTATTTTAATGATGATGGAAGTCTGAGGCGAAAAGAACTCGGTGTCTTTGTTTTCGCACATCCCGAGCAGAAAAAACTCTTGGAAGGAATCGTTACGAAGGCAGTCATTGACGAATCTGTCACGATTTTAGAAAAATGGAAAAAAGAAAACTATGAAGGAATCGCTGTTCTGGATGCTCCGCTGCTTTTTGAGTGCGGCATGCAGGAATACATGGATGAAACATGGCTTGTGAAAGCAGACTGCGAAACGGTTATCCACAGGGTGATGAGCCGTGATGGATTGAGCTGTGATGAAATAGAAGGCAGGATAAACGCACAGATGCCACTTTCCAAAAAGGAGAAGCTGGCGGATAGAGTAATCGATAATTCACGGGACTTGGAGTATTTACACAAGCAGGTGGATAAACTGCTTTTCGAATAACAGAAGAGGACAACCATATGATAAAACTGAAAGAATTTTTGAGAAAGAGCTGGATATGGATTTTGGCGGTTATTTTAGTACTTGCTGTCAGTCTTTCCAGCGTGGAAATCTATAAAGAAGAGGTTTTGAATATTGACCCGGATGTAAAATACACGGAAAAAAAGACCCTGTATTTCGCGGCGCAGCGTTTTGATACGCTGAATCCTCTGACTTCACAGAGCGAAGATACTTATTACCTGTCAAAATTGATTTACGACAGTTTGTTTGATTTTGATGAAAATCTGAATGTCGTTCCAAAGCTTGTGGACACTTATAGCGTCGATACAGAGAAAGCCTGTGTTAAAATCAAGCTGAAAAGCGGAATTAAATGGCATAATGGCGGCAAACTTACGGCTTCCGATGTTCGCTTTACCGTAAATGCTGTCAAGCAGGCGGGAACCAAATCTCCGTATTACGAAAAATGCGCGAAGATTATGTATGTCAATGTAAACGGGAACAACAATCTGACGATTTATTTCAATAATAATTACAACTGTTCGCTGGATGTTCTCACATTCCCGATTGTCAGCAGCACAGGCTACAGCAGTCCGTATCAGTTTGTTTCCGATACGGATAAATTCAAGCCAAACGGCACAGGAATGTATCAATACTCTTCTTATGACTATCTGAAGAAATTAAAGCTGAAGCCAAATGAGGACTATTTTAACGGAGCTGCCGAGAAAAAAATACAGGTCAATCTTCTGCCAAACGCGAGCCTGACTTCGGGGATGACGGAGATCAATGAGGTTACCTGCTATATTGACAAGGATACAGATAGGCGTTCTATCGTAAAGGACAAAAATCTTACGATGTACGATATGGTTTCCAACCAGCTTGAATTTCTCGTATTCAATACCAAGAAGCCGTACTGGTCTGACAAGCAGGTGCGACAGGCGGCTGCATACGGAATTGATACCGAAAAGATACTGAATAACGCCTATGCAGGCGATGCGGTTCAGACGGATACCATTTATTATCCAAACTTCCTCGGCGTTTCTGATACAAACGAATTGTACGGTTATGATCCGGAAAAAGCTTTGAATTTACTAGGGAAAGCGGGGCTTGAGGATAAAAATGGAGACGGATTGTTTGAAGACGCATACGGAAAGAATGTTACCGTTTCTATTCTGGTGAATAAAAAGAATGCGCAGCGGATGACAGCTGCAAAATTGATTTCGAATAATCTGGAAACCTTAGGCTTTAAGGCAGATATCAATGCGCTTGCACCTGCAGAATATAAAAAAGCGATTGCAGGCAGGCAGTTTGACATCCTTATTGCAGGCTATGAGATGGAAGAAACTTATGATCTGCGTGAATTTTTCAACGGTAAAAATGCATGGGGGTATTACAATGCGGACTTATTTACGAAATCCAGAGAGCTGGAACGCTTATATGACGCAGATACACAAAAAGAAAAGTACTCTGAGTTAAAGGATGCTTTACAGGATGAAATGCCGTACTATGCGCTCTGCTATAAGAAGATGGGCCTTATCGGCATCTCCGGATTTACTGCGGAAAAACTGCCGATG
>CABQMM010000161.1 GCA_902465215.1 uncultured Bacillota bacterium | reverse complement strand
ACAATGTTTGACGAAGGAGTAATAAAAATATACTCTTATAATCTTGAAACGATTTTTGCAGAAAAAATCGAAACTATTCTTTCAAGAGCGGACGCGAATACAAGACCAAGAGACTTTTATGATGTTTATCTGCTGTCAAAGCTACGGATAGGGGAATGTAATATCCATTTTTTGAAATCTGCATTGGAGCGAACATCTGCTAAAAGAGGAAGCATAGATGTAATTAAACAGTGGAAGATTATAATGCCGAGAATAGAATCCAGTGAGTTCTTGAGAAGAAATTGGCAAAAGTACTGCATGATTAATGCCTTTGCTGAAGGGATTACATACGAAGAAACCTGTGGGTCACTTAAAAAGATTATGGAACTCATAACGGCTGAGAATTCATAATCAAAGAAGTATGCAGCAGAATGCTGGACGGTGAGATTCGATCCGCTTGTAACAAAATTCTCAAAAAATACAAGTTGTGTTGCAACAAAATTCTAATAAAATTAGCGTGAATTGTAACAAAATAATTAAAAACCGTCCGCAGAGTGCGGACGGCAGTGTATAAATGAGTATTACTTTTTCTTATCTCTATTCCTTCACAAGTTCCTTCACCGATGTCGCAAGGCCTGCAAGTCCCTGAATCTCGGATGGGATGATAATCTTGGTTGCCTGACCGTCGGCAGCCTTTTGGAATGCCTCAAGACTCTTGAGCTTGATAACCGCATCGTCCAGCTCCGCTTCTTTAATCAGTCTCAGACCGTCAGCAGTAGCCTTGTTAAGCATGAGGATCGCTTCGGACTGACCTTCAGCTTCTTTGATTGCTGTCTGCTTCTTTGCTTCAGCCTGAAGGATGGCAGCTTCTTTCTGACCTTCCGCGATGAGAATTGCGGATTTCTTTTCGCCTTCTGCGATGAGGATTGCTTCACGTCTTTCACGTTCGGCTCTCATCTGTTTTTCCATCGCTGTCTGAATGTCGCGAGGCGGGGTGATGTTCTTAACCTCTACACGGTTAATCTTGATTCCCCATGGGTCGGTTGCTTCGTCGAGCACAAGACGAATCTTCGAGTTGATATGTTCACGGCTTGTCAGGGACTCGTCGAGTTCCAGTTCACCGATGATATTTCTGAGTGTGGTTGCTGTAAGGTTTTCAATCGCGTCCATCGGGCTTTCCACACCGTAAGCATAGAGCTTCGGGTCGGTAATTTGGAAGTAGATAACCGTATCGATTTCCATCGTTACATTATCCTTCGTGATTACAGGCTGCGGCGGGAAGTCGATGACTTTTTCCTTCAGCGATACCTTGCGAGCGATTTTGTCAATCAAAGGCACTTTAAAGTGAAGACCTACCTGCCATGTTCCGTAATATGCACCGAGTCTTTCAACTACATAGGCTCTTGCCTGCGGCACAATGCGGATGTTCGTCACCAAAAGCGCGATGACAACCAATGCTACAATGATAACGATAATTAGTTTCAAAATTCCCATACATACTCCTCCGTTTATAGTGGTTAATCTGCGTGTTCCTTAACGGGAACGACGATAACTTTTACGCCTTCGATTGCGTGAATCTTAACGAGCTTTCCCGCTTCAATTTCCATATCGGGCTTTTCGCAGACTGCAGACCATACCTGACCGCCGACTTTTACCTGCCCTACCCCATAGGCGGGTATAGCAGCTTCGACAATCGCGCGTTCTCCAATCAGCGCATCCACATTTGTCTTTTGCGAGCCTGTTTTAAGCTTTTCAACGAAAATCTTACGCGTGAAAACGAGAAGACAAATCGAAACAATGAAGAAAATAACAATCTGTACGGCTACCGGCAAATCAAGCAGTGCGCATACCAGTGCCGCGAAAGCGCCGCCCGCAAACCAGATGGTTGTAAGTCCGGCAGTTAAGGCTTCCACAATCAGCATAATCAACGCGATGATAAGCCAGAAAATAATCGTACTGACCGTTAATCCAAACAGAGTCATAAAATCCCCCCTTTTTCTTTTACAGCATCAAAAGCAAAATTACTGTTATAAAGTATTATACCATTTATCCTAGAGGAGCACCACAATTATTTTAAATAAGAGATTATACGCTTTCGATTGCATCGAGAATCGTGACCTGTTCCTCGACAACCTGATGTTCGGCATCTTCTTCGGCACGATAGCTTTTCATGATGTCCGCGAAGATTTCGGCTGTCGAAGGCGGCGTATAGCTGATACAGTTAGCGCCTGCCTCGATGGTTTTAAGTATGTCGCCGGGAGTCGGACCTCCGGTTGCAATAATCGGCACAGTCGGGAAGTCCTTTCGAATTGCGCGCACAACCTCCGGCGTTCTGGCAGCAGCGGATACATTCAAAATAGAAACCCCTGCATCAAGACGCGCCTGAATATCGGCGTGTTCATTGATAACGGTTGCAATAATCGGAATGTCAACCGCGTTTTGAATCAATTCGATATTTTCATTCGTCATAGGGGCATTGACAACGACACCGAATGCGCCGTCGCCTTCCGCATCCTTGGCAATGATGGCAGAGCGGACACCGTTGGTAATCCCGCCTCCTACGCCCACAAATACCGGCATAGGAGCGACATTAATAATCGACTGTGAAATAACCTGCTGCGGTGTAAACGGATACACGGCAAGAACCGCATCCGCATTGCAGCTTCGGATGATTGCAATGTCCGTGGTAAAAATCACGGATTTAATTCTTTTTCCCATAATAACAATACCCTTGGCTTTATAAATTTCTTCGGGCATTTCTAAATATTTTGAGCGAAGTTTGCCGGCTATTCTCGGCAGTTCTTTTTTATCCATGAGTTCCTCCTGTTATTTCAAGTCTTCCGGGGGATTCTAAATATATTTTTCCACATCAATATACAATTTCCCTTTTTTCGATGTTCCCGTGACTCCATTGTAAATAGCTTTCCCCTTTCCCCGCAAAACAATCTTCTCGCCACCTTTCAAAGCGAAATCGGGCTTGCTGATTTCACGCCCCGATACGAAGACTTTTCCGTGAGAAATGGCACTGACGGCATCCTTTCTGGAGATGCCGAATACACCTGATACTATATTATCAATTCTAGGTGATGATACCGTGAATTTCAAGCTAATTGTTCGGATTTCCGTGCTGTTTAAAGCAGAAATTTGCGATTTCTTAACGAGGACGCTGACAGAGCCAACCTGCCGGAAATTCTCAGCCAAATAGTCCGCAAGCTCTGAGGCAACTATGATTTGCGCACCCTTTTCGTGAACAAGAATATCTCCGACTTTTTCCCTCTTAATGCCTTCGCCCATCAAAGCTCCCAGATAGTCTCGATGTCCAAGGGTCTTATGCTCTGCGGGCGGAATTACAACATCGAGAAGGCAAATAGGACAGTTTTCAGGATCCTCTTCAAAATATTTCGTCAAAACACGGCAAACTGCGTAGTTTTCTTCTTTTTCATTCCCCAATTGAGGCAGTGCAGAAATTTTTTCTGAAACACCCGTATAATCGGGAAGAAATACGACCTGACGACGCTCTGCTTCTGCATAGCCGCCATAAAAAAAGACTCCTTCGCGGCGATGCGCGCGCAGAAACCCGGAAAGCATGCTTTGCTGTTCCATCGTCAAAAAATCACTGTTCATAATTGTATAATAATCGAGGAAACGTTCATATTTTTCCTCAACATTTTTTAAAAATAAGTTGTTTTCGTCCATTTTCAGTCCTTTTTTTGTACCCTTTTTCAAGCTTTCGTGATATACTATTCTTTATTGCATAATGATTATACACGATTTGCTGCAAGTATGAAAGGAGATATTTATACAAATGAAATACGAATACAGACCATCGGGAGTTTGTTCCCGCGCAATTTTGCTTGAAATGGATGGAGATGTTTTGAAGGATGTTGAATTCATCGGGGGCTGCAACGGAAATCTGAAGGGAATCAGTTCTCTTGTAAAAGGGATGACCTATGAAGAATTAAAGGAAAAGCTGTCGGGGATAACATGCGGCTTCAAGGGAACTTCGTGCCCGGATCAGCTCGTGAAAGCGGTTGAAGAGGCGATTGCGCATGAATAATTTTATCTTTCGGCATTTTATAAAAGATTGGGAAAATATAAAAGATCCGAAGGTTCGCGACCAGTACGGAAAGGTAGCAGGTATCGTAGGAATTTTATCGAACACCTTGCTTTGCGTGATGAAAATTTTAGTCGGACTCATTTCGGGCAGCATTGCCATCGTGGCGGATGCAGTCAACAATTTAGCCGATGCGTCATCATCGCTGATTACTTTGATTGGATTTAAACTGGCAGGCATGCCGGAGGACAAGGAACACCCATACGGACATGCGCGGATTGA
>CABQMM010000160.1 GCA_902465215.1 uncultured Bacillota bacterium | reverse complement strand
CATAGCTTGCAATCCATCCGAGTTCCGACACATAAAAAATCTGAGGCGTCGCGTCCAGAAGCAGCACGTGCAGCGTCCAATACAAAGTCCCCAGTCCGTAAGTTCCGAAAAAGCAGGCAAGCAAAAAATACGGCTGTCTGCGGCTCTTTACAAGCAGCGCCGTCGCCCCTGTGCAGCCCGCCGCGCAGACGAGAAACTGCACCAGATAGTCCCAAAATTCAATCATATGTACCATGAGGTGACGCCCTCCTTTTCCAAAGCTTTGCGCAAAGAATTCTTCCCGCGGTAAACAAGGTCTGCAATCTGCTTCTCGCTTTTGCGCATGACAGCCCCCGCCTCCGCGTGGCGCATTCCCTCGAAATAGACTAAATAAAGCGCTTCCCGATAGTCAGGATTAAGCCCTTCCATACAAAGCTGCAGGATTTGACTTCTCTCCGCTGTCTGTACAAGCGCCTCAACTAAAACATCGCTCTCCGGTTCCTTTTCTAAATCCTCGAAGCCGAAAGAGCGTTGTTTCCTTTTTTTCTGTAAGCAACGAATGGCAAGATGCCTCGCCGATTTATAAAGATACGCCCGAAAACCGCCATCGCGGATTTTCGGTTTTTTTGCGATTAAATACGCGAAAGCCTCAATCATCAAGTCTTCCGCCTCGTGTATATCGTGAAGGTAGCCGTCGATGTACAGCGTCAGACTGCTGCCGTAGCGTTCCATTAAAAGAGCAAGCCGCTCGTCATCTCCGTCCAAAAAGCTGCGGTACAAAATTTCGTCTTTCACCACCTGACGGCGCACCTCCCTTCCGTATCGTTTCGTGCGTGTGCACTTCGCACCGCACTCACACTCTACGGATATTATACACCAACCATGGTACCTATGAAAACAGGAATTTTTGTTTCTTCGTCAATTATTGCATAAATAAACGGTCGATTCAGGCGTACCGTGTATTCATTTAAAGGCTGTGGCATCATGGAAGTTGCTTCGACAATTACGCCCGTGACCGCTGCCGCCTTCGTTCCCTGCCTGTTTACATTGATATAGGTTTTGTGCAAAACATCTCTGACAAAGAGATTTTGGTCGCTGGCCTTTCCCATACCACTCAAATCCGCATCCGCCGGGCTGAACACATCCGTCATACCCATCTTCTTGAGCGCACTCGCCATGTTGTCCGCTGTGTATTCTGACTTAAAAGACGGCAAAACCGCATGAACCCTCGCCTCTTCCGCTGAATTCAGGAAATTTGCAAAATCCTCTCCGTCCATCTGTGCCAGATATTCCTTGACCGTTACGCCTTTTTTCGGCAAAATTGCAACGAACTGATAACCGGATTGATAGTCCTTCACAAAACCCGTCGCTAGTTTATCGTGGCAGTAAGTATCCTCGGTGGAATACATCATATTCATCTTCTTTTTCTTGCCGTTTTCAAGCGTAAAGTTTTCCTTCTTTACCTGCGATTTCTCATACGGCTCTGTCCATTTATCCTGAAAAGCCACTGCATTCGCCAAAACCGTCATATCGCTTGGATTCAGTCGGTCTACGAGCTTCTTTATCATGCCGTCGGTCTGTTTGTCAACCCATTTATTTATTTGGTTGACCATAGAATTATCAAAGTTTCCGCCCTTGATATCCGCATCGAACGACTTCTTTAAGAGTTTCTTGTAGTCAGAATTCGGTTTGAAGCCCGCCGCCTCGTTGTACCAAAATGCATTTGCAATATTTATCTTAGTCTTTCCATCCTGACTCTTATTCTTCTCTGTCTTTGACCACGCACGGAGCCATTCCGTCATATCTTCGGTACTCATGCCGAAGGCTTTTTCCATTTCTGTCTTTGTATTTCCGGCAGCTCCATTTTCTACCATTCCCATCGCCGTGATTACGGAAATCGGAGAAACCATCGAGTTCTTTTTGCTGCTCGCCGTCTGTTTAAAAATGCGGATGGACACGTCCTGCATCTGCTTATTTAATTCCAAATTTTGCTCACTTTCTTCTGAGGCATAAGCGTTTTCAAGCCGTCCGCCCGTTTGTACCTGCGCCTGACCGTTTGCATCTCCCGATACAGACGAATCTGCCGCTGTACATCCAAGAAGTCCCAATACCAATGCTGCAGTGAGCGTCAGGACCGATGCAGCTCTCAAAATCCTCTTCTTGCACATTTTTTAAATATTCCCCCCTCTTATTCTATAATATACCATACTGTATTTTCTTCATTATCATCATCCCAAAGTACATTCTCATTTCCATCGTTTTCTGCATGGGTGACATAGATATATTTCATCGAAAAGTCTGAAACCGGCACCGTTTCGCCAAGCGCTGCACTGACAGCTTTGCCTTGAGCGCTGAGTTCTTGTATTTTCTCAAAGGTTGCCTGCAAATCATCTTCAGCGACAATTGTGCGGCTGCCCTCCGCATCTTCGACTACGATTCGTGCCGGCATGCAGAAATATGAGATTACATGCTCAGAAGTACTGCTGGCTTTTATGGATTTTGAATCGTCCCGACTGCTTGCGCTGAATGAACTTCCTCGGCTGCCTGCGTTACTCGAATTATCCGCGCTGTCGGTATTTCCTGTACTACCGGCGTTTTTCACGCTGTCTGCTTTATCGCCGCCCCCCGGTATTGAAGCGGAACTATCAGCTTCCTTCGTGCTGTCCGTCTGCGTCGGCTCTACTGAGTTATTCTCCCCTGTCTCATTCGTTTCGCCTGCAGCTTCTCCATACTGCGCCGGATTTTCGGCATAGAGCTTCGTGGACTCGCCCGGATCCTGCATCTGCTGTCCGTCAAGCAGCCCACCTTCACCAAAAGTTCCAACCCCTACGGCAATCATCACGCAGGCTGCCGCCGCTGCGATTGCTCCTACAGCTTTGCGGCGTTTTTTCCGCAGCAATACATCTTTTGCTTCTTTCGCACGAACGGCCTCCGCCTTTTCAAAAATATCACTGATAAATTCTTCTCTGGATTTCACCTAAATAACCTCCCCGTCTTCAAGCACCGCCTTGAGCGCTTTTTTGCCGCGATAGACCAGATTTTCCACCTGCTTACGGCTCTTTCTCATAATTTTTCCCGCTTCATCATAGGACAGTCCTTCCAGATACACCAGATGCACCGCAATGCGGTAATCCTTTCTGATCTGCTCCAAAGCCTCCGAAAGCCTGCGATTTTCCTCGCTTCTAAGAACCGCCTCCTCCAGCGTCGCAAACTCCGCGATTTCCTCGGCGTCCTCTACCGGCACCAAAGTCATCCGTGTATGCTTTCGCAGCCAGTCAATCGCCTTGTTTCTCGCAATCGCAAATACAAAGGTCTTGAGCGAACTTTTCCCCTCGAAGCGTCCCGGGTGCACGATGAGCTCGACAAAAACATCCTCAGCCAAATCTTCTGCGGTATCTAAATTGTTGACATATCTGTGGATAAAAAAAATCAGATTTTCCCTGTACAGGTCCACGATTTCCCCAAACGCTTCCTGTTCTCCGTCAAGATAGCGGCGGTAGCTGTCTGCGCCGTTGTCCATTCGCGCCTCCTCTTCCCTTTTCATGAATTTTGTCGGTGAATTCCACAAAAACCCTCACTATAAATTTAAACTGTAAATACCGCGCGGTCAATGTTTTTTTCTTTCAACAGCCGCTGCCTAGGGTTCAGGCGGATGCACTCTTTGGGCACGGGCGCACTTGGGGCAGGGTGCAGCGAGGCGGTAGGTGCGCCGGGCAGCGCGCTTACATTTATTAGAAAAATGTATATTTACACTCCAAAACCTAATATTTGCTATGTGTGGCGTGTATTTTTTACATGTTTTTCCATTCATCGTCTCTGACCCCAAACGACTCGTTATAAGGCCAATTTTAGCAATGCCTAAAAACATTGAAATTTCAACAATATTATAATTTGCATTTTAGCCACGGCAAACATGCAGATTCAGCACTCCACCTTACTTTCCATTATTTGTAATAAAATACACGCCAATCATACTGAAAACGCAATTTGGTATGTAAATATACATTTGCAGGGGACTTCTGACTTCTGGCTTCGGGCAGGGGACTTCGAGCTTCGTGTAGGGTGCTTCGGGCTTCAAATCCCATCTTGTTTTTTCACACGCAAAAAGACCGCTGCGCGGTCTTTTTACTTCTTGTGAAGACAGGACAATAGAGATGTTTTTGCACTTTCGCTGTCTTGATTTGAACCCCTGTATGTTTCGTATTATCAAATTATTGTGAAATCATTCTTTATTACCAGTAATGAAGTAGTCACAATATTCTCCGCCGTTTGCCAGTGTCTGTTTTCTGTGTAGGATGCCGTGCTGGAGCGTGATCATCACTTCATCAAGCTCACAGAACAACGGCATAAGTT
>CABQMM010000159.1 GCA_902465215.1 uncultured Bacillota bacterium | reverse complement strand
ATGTACCTCTTATGTATGCCGTATCCGGTATGATGTTCCCCTTGCTTCCCGCTTTTGCGATTCCGAAGGTCAGAACCGCCGAATCAGTTGGCGCTGTGTTTCTGCTTACAAATGTCTGAAGTGCGGTAATCATATATGCCATTACAACGATTGGATCCACACATTCCGAAGGTTCTGCGGCATGCCCGCCTTTACCGTGAATCGTTATTTCAACTTCGTTTGTGCTCGCATTCAGACACCCTTTCTTTATCTCAATTTGTCCTACATTTAAGTACGGCATCACATGCAGACCAATTATGCTGTCAACCTTTGGATTGTCCATGCACCCTTCTTTGACCATCAGCTCGCCCCCTCCGATGGTCTCTTCTGCGGGTTCAAAAAAGAATTTTACATTCCCCTGCAGTTCTTCTTCCTTTTCCTTCAAGTGTATTGCAGTTCCAAGCAAAATCGCCGTATTTGCATCGTGTCCGCATGCATGCATTACCCCGTCAACTCCAGATTTGTATGCAAGTTCACTCTTTTCCTGTATCGGCAGTGCATCCATATCGGCCTTTGCGGCAACCGTTTTGCCCGGATGTTTTCCTCGTACTATCGCCTCAATCCCGTATCCGCCTATATTCGCCCTGTATTCAATCTTGTGTTTTTTAAGCACCTCACATATGTGATTCGCTGTTTCTTTTTCTTCCTCGCTGAGTTCCGGATTCTGATGCATCCATCTTCTGAATTCAATCATTTCATTAATTAACGTATCACTTATTTCTTTCATCTTTGCCCTCCTAAAAAGCATTTTGCATAGTACAAGAATGTCAAACATGGCTGTATGTACTGCGCATAAATATATATAGCAATTATCGTGCCAAATTTTTATACTAAAAAAGTGCAGCGCGACCTTAAAATCACCCTGCACTCTTACTGTACACTTTTGTTTCAAAACCTTTACCGTATTATCGCAAAATATTTCTCGCCCATTTTCACAGGCTTATAGGAAAGCTTCGTCTGTCTCAGATTATCCAGTCCCATATCCTCTTCACGGTTCACATAAATCGTCTCCGCAGGAAGGCGCTTGCAAAACTCGTTGTTAATCGCCTGGTAAAGCCCACGAATCCGGTCGTCCGCCTTTTCCACATGCACCAGCACCGTCTCCTTGCTGTTTGTGCGCGCGAATTCTCCGAGCGTAACCGCCTCGATTTTCCCGTCGATGCGGATGATTCCCGACAAAAGCCCTTTGCCGATGAATTTCAGCAGCTCACGGATTGCCTCCGTCTCAAGCTCCAAAATCTCCTTCCACTCCTCCGGCGTCTCTCCAAGCTTATACTCGTTTTTGCTTTCGATATACGCCATGACTTCGTCTGCCGTCTCCGGCGTCGCCTCTTCATAGGTAAACTCGTAATTTTTCAGGAAATAATTCAGGTGATTCTTTTTCTGGTGCAGCTTCCTGCCGCTCAAGTTCACCAAATCCTCCTTTAAATAGATATAGTCATCATCATCCCGGTCATGTTCCATGTAGACACCTTCCGGAAAACACTTCGGCAAATAATGCGCCAGCGGCCCCGGGACCAGACTAAGGTTCAGATTCTGTCCTTTTGCACGGAAAATTTCCTTTGCGGCAAGCAACGTTTCCCGCAGCGATTCCACATCATACGAGCCGGTTTTCGTCAGCGGAAAGGACATGAAATACTGCTTGTCCTCCTCCGGCTCAAGCTCACCGAGCGCCCCTATGCAAAGATAGTCGCCGATTACCTGCCAGCTGATCTGATGCGTGTTCCGCCAAATATAGTTTGCGATGAACGTGTGTCCGGAGGACTGATAATCGTACCCATCAAAATACGAATTCAGAAGTCTCATATCTTCTTCGCTCAAGTCATCAAAAGTTCTCTCAAATATCATTCTGTCTCCTGCCTGTTGCTTTTTTTCGCGCTGCTTTTTCGTCAGTGCTTATTTTACAAGAGCAGAAATTGCCTTGAACTCCGGCGCCTTCGCACCTCCCAGAAGTTCATACAGTACGCTTTCAAAGCTTGTCAAAATAACGCCTGCCTGCGCAAGTCTCTGCAATGTAATTTCTTTATTCTTCGGGTCTCTGGACTGCACGCAGTCGGTCACCAAAGCTACCTCATAGCCGTCTCTTAAAAGATCGAGAGCCGTCTGCTCCACGCAGATATGCGCTTCAATGCCTGCCAAAATTACGGTTCCCTTATCACTTGCTTCGATTGCTTCGACGAAAGTATCTTCGCCTAAACAGCTGAATGAAGTCTTTTCAACCGGTGTGAAGTCTCCGAGCGCCTCTGCAATTGATGGTACCGTCGGGCCAAGTCCCTTTGTATACTGCTGCGTTACAATCATCGGAACGCCAAGTTCGCGCATTCCTTTTACAAGCTTGACAACACGTGCTTCGAGTGCTTCGCAGTCGTGCATTGCCGGCAAAAGTCTTTCCTGAAAGTCAATTGCCACGAAAATCGCATCGTCTCTTTCTATTTTAAGCTGTTTCAATCTGTTGAACAATCCTGCCATTTTATTCTACCTCCATAACTTTTCCAATTGCGTCATTAATTACCAAATCTGCCTTGTTATCATACGGCGTTGGCTGTTTATTGATTAATACTAAGTTTTTACCCCTAAAATACTGAATTAAACCTGCTGCAGGGTAAACGACCAGTGAGGTCCCGCCTATAATCAAAGTATCTGCCTTTTCAATCGCCTCGACGGCTCCCGTCAGGCAGTTCTCGTCGAGGGACTCCTCATAAAGCACCACATCCGGCTTGATAATGCCGCCGCATTTCGGACAAATCGGGATATTTCCACGGCAATGCGTATCATCCATGATATACTCAAGCTCAAAACTTTCTCCGCAGTCCATGCAGTGGTTTCTCAGGACCGAACCGTGCAGTTCGTAGACCTTGCGGCTTCCCGCCTTCTGGTGCAGTCCGTCGATATTCTGCGTAATTACCGCCTTCAGCCTGCCTTCCTGCTCCAGGTAAGCAAGCGCTTTATGCGCCTTATTCGGCTGTGCATCCGTATAAATCAGATTGTGCTTGTAGTAGTCAAAGAAGGTGTCGGTGTGCTGCATGAAGAAGCTGTGCGAAAGCATTTCCTCCGGGCTTCTTCCGTACTGTTGCTGCGCGTTATATAAGCCCTTTTCCGAACGAAAATCCGGAATGTTGCTCTCGGTCGAAACACCCGCTCCGCCGAAGAACACAATATTATCGCTTTTTTCTATTATTTCTTTTAATCTGGCGTCCAATTCATCCACCTCCGAATTTTTTTTGTTTTTCTTGCTTATAGTATAACATTTATGATAAAATTTTGGTAGTCAAAAGTGAAGGAGATTATGGCAATGAGATCAAAAAAACAGAAACGCACAGCCCTCGTTTTAGGTGGCGGCGGTTCGCGCGGAGCCTACGAGGCAGGCGTGTGGCAGGCTCTTTCGGAGCTTGGAATCGAAATCGACATTGTAACCGGCTGCTCGGTCGGCGCAATCAACGCGGCGATGGTCGTGCAGGGGGATTTGGAGCTGACAGCGAAGCTTTGGCGTGAGATGGAAACGCACATGGTCTTCGATGTGCCGGAAGGCAGTCAGCCGCTGGAATATGCACGAGAAATCGTCTTCAATCACGGCGCCGGAACTTCGGGCCTGAAAAAGCTTTTAGAAGAATATATCGACGAGGACCTCATCCGCCGGCTGCCGATGGATTACGGAATCCCCGTGGTCTCACTTCCGGCATTTGAGGCGCATTATATGTTTAAAGAAGATATTCCGCAAGGAAACCTGATTGACTACATCATCGCAAGCGCTTCTGCCTTTCCTGCGATTCACAGCTATGAAATCGACGGTACGGACTATATTGACGGCGGTTATGCCGATGAAATTCCTGTGAGCATGGCGATGCAGAAGGGAGCTACACATGTCATCGCCGTAAACTTAAAAGGCATGGGCGTGATTAAGCACTCTGACCTGAAAAAAGCCCCGAATCTGGTCTACATCGAACCAAAGTGGGATCTTGGAAATATTTTAATATTCGACACCGACAATTCCAAACGCATTCTGCGTCTTGGGTATTTAGATACGATGAAAGCCTTCGGTCTGATTGACGGAAACTACTATTCCTTCGCCAAAGGCTCGTTCGATAAGAACACCGTAAAGGCTGCGGATGCCTGCGCAAAAATCTTCGAGCTCGACCCGCTGACGCTTTACACGAAGGAAATTTTTTTTGATAAACTGGCAGAAGCGCTGCAAGCTTCAAGCGGCGACGCGAAGAAAGCCTTAGATAAATATACAAATGGTTTCTCGTTTCCTGCGCTTAAAGAAATCGCCAGCGATATTAAGGATGTCGCTAACCTAAAAATGTTTGCGT
>CABQMM010000158.1 GCA_902465215.1 uncultured Bacillota bacterium | reverse complement strand
GTCGCTTGTGAAGTCAGGCTTTTCGCCTGTGAAATCCGGCATTTCTCCGTCCCAGTCTTTCATCTTGCCGGGACCGCCCATTTCCATGCTGTCGGGCTTATAAAGCTCGCCGTAGTCCGTTCCGTAGTTTCGCATAGCGAAGCTTTCTTCGACAGGCTCAAGCGCAAGGTAAACGCCGTAATACTCTCCGTTAATCGAGACCTTTGCATAGTTGTACAGGCTTGCGTCTGCACCGAGGAAGGCAAACATATCATAGCAAATCGCTTCCTTCATCATCGTTGCGTCGCTGTAGTTGTTGTTTAGGACGAGCTTGGAAAGTCCATCACAGTTCTGACCGTCCACATACTCATCGAAACTGATTTTGAAGCTGTAGCGGTCGGAATCGCTTGAAGCGACCATGGAAAGGCTGGTGTTGCCTTTGGCACGAAAGCCGACATTTTTATATTCCGTCCCGTTGACCGTCACATCGCAGGAATAATATTCCTCGCTGATGGCATTTTTCAGCAAATCCTCCCAGTCCGATTCGGAAATGGAAACATCGACATCAATAATCGAATCCGTCGAAAAAAGAGAGTTTTCGTACGCCATGGAGATGCCGGAAGCCGCAGCCTGCGTGCTCTGCCCGAAAACGAGCATGAAAACAAGCAGGGCAGCAAGAGCCAGAGTAGTGACGGACAAAATGATTTTACCGATGTGCTTATTGTCTATCATCTCAATCACCCCTACGACATATACTCTCCGTTGTAGCTTACGAGGGCTGCGCTTTCAACACCCGAAATCGCACCAATTTGGCTCACGAAAGCTGTCGAAGTGTCCTTCAACCTGACTTCGTAGGAAAGCTCGATTCCCTTCGGCGTTACGGTTTTTGCCTTTATCACATACTTGGACGCGGAAGTCTTCAAGGTCTCGGCAGCCGCATTTTCCGCAGTTTCGTCCGAAAGATTCAGGACGAGCATATACGGATTATCGTGAGTTTTGCGGCTTGCCATAACCCAGATGACCGCACCGATGATAATGGAGCCTATGAGCGCAAGAGGAATGAGACCTGCGCCGACAACGATGCCGCCTGCAAGCGCCCAGAACAGGAATACGATTTCAATCGGCTCCTTGATCGCGGCACGGAATCTGACGATGGAAAGCGCGCCGACCATGCCGAGCGACAGAATTACATTGGATGTTACCGCCATGATAACCAGCGAGGTCACAAGCGAAAGCCCGATGAGCGTCAATCCGAAGCTCGAGGAATACATGATTCCCGCCGAAGTTTTCTTGTAGATAAAGAAGATAAAAAGTCCGATGATGAGTGCGCACGCCATGCCTAAAAGTGTGTCGAGCATGGAAAAATCCGATACGCTCTCGAGAAAGCTTGATTTAAAAACATCATTAAAAGTCATTGTAAAACCTCCGGTATTTATGCCATGCTGCGGCATGACGCGTATTTTGAAAATGCTTGCAGTCTGGTGCAGTGCGGCTGCACGATGTGCCGAATCATTTCCGGCAGAAATTCGTCGTATTTGACTTCCATAATCAGAACAGGGTTTGCAAGCGGCGTCTGCGACGGCTCGAAGAACCAGTCCGGCGACAGCCCTGTGGATATATCGGAGTCAAAGGTTATGCGGACATTTCCCGTCGAGTAGACATATGCCTCGCGATTGTAACGCACCACGGAGCGGGGGCGGAGCAGCTGAGTCTGCATTTTGAACCCAAGCTCTGCGACGAGCGGTGTCTGCGAATTGAGAAGCTCGCCGTGGCTGCCATCCAGAATCCGCAGGCAGTCATCATAGGAAAGCGGTGCTGAATTTTTCAGGCAAAGCCCGTTTACCTTCTGCTTCTTTTCCAGAAAAACCGTCTCAAAATCCTCGCCGTAATAGCGCAGTCTAAACTTCTCGCGCATGCTGACACCGTGAAGCTTTTCCTTCAAGGCTTTATCGAAGCAGTTGTCAAAGTAAAGACTTGTAATCAGGTATTTGCCGTCCGCTCCCGAATGCTTATCAGGGCGCATGACGACCTGAAGCTTTTGCCGAAGCGACAGGTAGTTCAAATAGTCGAGCGCGTATTTATGCTCGTGGCGGTATTTGCCGGGCGGGCGTACCGCAGTGGACTCAGTCATATCGAGAACCTCCTTTTCTTTTGCTGTAAACAGAATAACAGGCGGAAGTTTTGAACGCGTGGAAGGAAAAGGAAGAATGCAGGGAAAAAATTTGTTAAATATGTGACAAAATATTGATAAATTTTTTTGAAAACAGGTGAGGGTTTTGCTTTTTTCATTCGACAAAATATGCAAAAGGGGTTAAAATATATACATTACGGAGGAAAATTATGAAAAAAATACTATGTTTACTGCTTACAGCAAGCATGATGTTTACGTTCGCGGCGTGTGGCAGCGATGATACGGGTACAACGCCGAGCGCGGACGATCAGCAGACGGTCAATGAAAATACGCCCGCAGATGGGCAGGATGAGGATCTGAATGCCGATGACAGCACCGACGCAGACAAAGATGCGGAGGAAGAAGATAAGGAAGCCGGCGCAAAAGATGATGAGAAGAAAGACGATGTGAAGAAACCGGAGAGCAGCAAACCTTCCGGCAGCAAGCCTTCATCATCCAAAGGCGATTCAGCCTCGGAAACCAAGAAGCCGACATCTGCGCTCAATCTTTTGAGCACGGTTTGGAAATCGTATAAGGAAAGCGAGAAATTCCCGGCAGCAGGCGGAGACTATTCCGAAGAGAATGCAAGAGAAGATGCCCCGGGCAAATTCAGCACGAGTGATTCCGATGCTCTGTCGTCCACATTAGCGGTTCCTGCGGATTCCGCCGATCTCATCAGCAGTGCGGCCTCCCTGACGCACATGATGAACCTGAACACATTTACCGCCGGTTCCTTTAAGACGAAGAGCACAGGCGATGCAGACAAGCTGGCGGCGGCAATGAAGAAAAGCATCGAAAACAGAAAATGGGTGTGCGGCTTCCCTGAAAAGATGACAGTCATCACCATTGATAAATATGTTGTGGCCGTTTACGGCGCAGCGGATTTGGTAGATACTTTCAAGACAAAACTTCAGAAAGCATACACAGGCGCGAAAGTTTACTGTGAGGGGAATATTGAATAATGAAAACACAGACGAAAACAAAAAGCTTCAGACAGCGCGGAGTAAAACTCTGCGCTGCATTTTTGCTGGTAATTCTGCTGGCAGCCTGCGGCACGCAGGGCGAAAACAAGCCGCAGACAAAGACGGACGAGAAGGGCTTTTATTCCTATGACGGCTATGTGGTAAAGACGGATTACCCACTCGACGAAGATTCTGTCAATAAAGCGGCGGAAAAAATCAAGAATATCTACGACATGTATCTTGAGGGCACAAATGTGCAGGCATATTATTCCATCGTACCGGATAAGAACTATTGCATAGGTGCGGAGGCGGGCATTGACACCATAGACTATAAGAAGATGGTCGACCTGATGAAATTAAAGACCGATTATATGCCTTATCTTGATATAACGGGGCTGCTTGGCATTACGGATTACTATAAGACCGACGCGCATTGGCGGCAGGAGAAGATTACGGACGTTGCCGCAAAGCTTGCTGAGGCGATGGGCGTGAGCCTGAATGCCGAATATGAAACAAAGGAAGCAAAGGCGGATTTCGTCGGGGCGTACAGTCGTCAGTCTGACCTTGAGATGGAGGCAGAACCGCTGAATTACCTGTACAATGTGCTTTTTGACTCCTGCAAAGTCTCGGATTACGAAACAAATAGCGAAATGCCGATTTACGATTTAGCGAAAACGGAAAGCGTAAAAGGTGAAGGCTATGATATGTTCCTCGGCGGAAGCAAATCGCTGATTACCATTGAAAATCCAAACGCTGCGACGGATAAGGAGCTTGTGATATTCCGCGATTCTTTCGGAAGCAGCATCGCGCCGCTTTTCGCGGAGGCCTACAGCAAGATAACGCTGGTCGACATACGCTATCTGCCGAGTGAGATGGTCGGCAGGTTCGTGACCTTCGATAATCAGGATGTGCTTTTCCTTTACAGCACGCCTGTGCTGAACAACAGCGTGACGATGAAATAGAGAAACAAGAGTTTTTGCATTGAAATGCAAAAACTCTTTTTTGTTGTTTCTTTGCCGCAAATCAAGTATACTATAGATACATGAATGTGCGGAACAGACAGAAAACACAGACGTTCCGAAAGGAGTGTGAAGAAATGAGCGATACTGTAAAGAAGAAAATCTCCATCGGCGTGGAAGATTTTAAAGAAATCATTAATAAAAACGGGTACTTTGTTGATAAAACTTTGATGATAAAAAAATTGATTGAAAGCAGTGCGAAGGTTACTTTGTTTACCCGTCCGCGGC
>CABQMM010000157.1 GCA_902465215.1 uncultured Bacillota bacterium | reverse complement strand
AACGCAAGCCAGCCTGTGCCGTTTTCGTCGATGCATACTCCCGGGTCAAAGGGCGCAGGACAGTTTTCAAGCCCCGGCATATTCTGATAGATTAGCGGCTTTCCGAGAGGGTCGCTCCACGGTCCGAGAGGGTGTTCCGCCGTAAGCACTCCTACACCGCAGCCGCTGTTCGAAAAGTAAAGGTAAAAATGAGTTTTTCCGTCCGCCTCAACTCGGGAAGCTACGGACGGCGCCCATGAATTCACTATCCAAGGTGCTATTTTTGCGGTGTCTATGAAGCCGTGGTATTCCCAGTTCACCATATCGTCAGTGGACAACATAACGATGGATTTTGTGTGAACATAGTCGTTCTTTCCGTCATCGCCGACTGCCTCGTACTGCTGATGGTCGTTAGTGCCGTAAATATACAGTCTGCCGTTGTACTCAACGCCTGTCGGGTCGGCGCAAGAATACATTCGGCGAAATTGGATTTGCCGTATTTTCCAGCTTGTAGCAATTTTCACTTATTTTCATTATGCCACCTCATTGTTTTTGTTTTATTATACACATTGCAAAGCAGAAATTCAATAGCGTATATTCGTTTAGTCCACCTTTTAATCATAATGTGCACTTTTGCTCTTGTCTTTAGTGCGAAATTAAGCTATACTGTAAACGGGGGTGATATTATGCGCAGAAGAATAGCGGTCATTACCGCAAGAGCCGACGCGTCCGAACAGCGCGATATACTATACGGAATATCCGAAGCCGCATTCCGGAAAGGCACCGATGTTGCGGTCTACTCAAACATATACAACCACTGGCAGGACGATGATCTGCTGAATTATGAGAACATCATTTACTCCCTGTTTGAGCCGGATTTATTTGACGGCGTTATTGTCACAGCTGAGGCATTCCGGGATATAACAATAATCAACGATACAATCGATAAAATAAGAGCTGCAAAAATCCCCGCCATTATTATTGACGGGGAGATGGATGGATTTAAGAGCGTTTATTCCGACGATGAAACCGACCTGGAGAAAATGACGGAACATCTGATAACGGTTCACGGTTTCACGGACATCGACATACTGACGGGAAGCAGGGACAACGCCGCTTCGCAAAAGCGTCTGAACGGCTGCAAGCGCGCATTCGGAAAGCACGGAATAAGCTTTGATAATATCAGAGTGTATTACGGGAACTTCTGGAACGATTCCGGCGAGGAACTTGCCCGGCGGTATCTCAGCGGTGAAATTCCGCGACCTCAGGCGGTGATATGCACCAACGATTCCATGGCGTTCGGGCTGTGTGATGTTCTTTCGGAGGCAGGAGTGGATATTCCCGGCGAGCTGACGGTAACGGGCTACGACCATACCGTCGGAAGGATATATCACTATCCGCTGCTGACAACTTACCGCAGAAACCGCCGTAAAATGGGACGGGACGCTGTGGATGCTATTCTCGGCGGCAGTCCTATTCAAGACAATTCCGATAGGTTCGTAAGCGGAAACACCTGCTCCTGCGGCATCTGCCGTTCGCAGCTTTTAGACGAGCTTAACGCGGAAAAGATAGACCAGTATCACACCATTATGAGCACCGTGGCACAGTTTTCCGGCAAGCTCACTACATCGCGTACTCTTGAGGAATACACCGGAGCGGTAAGCGAGTTTTTCTACCTGCTGCACGGCGCTGACAGGCTGTTTCTGTGCCTTGACAGCGCATGGAACAGTGAACGTTTCAACGGTGGTGAGTTCCTGTGCTGTGCGATAGGTAACGAGTATTCAGAACCTCCGATAAAGTTCAGCAGTGGCGAAACTCCCGTGCCATTCATTACGGAGCACGATTCCCCTGCGATTTTCTATGTGAATCCCGTGTGCTTTCAGACAAGGCTTTACGGGTATACGGTGCTGGAATACAACCGCCCGGCGAGCTATGATTTCAGCTTCCGCGACTGGAACAAGACTGTTGCGGATACGCTGGAATTTCTGCGAATGAAGAATGATATCCACTATCTCACGCAATGCCAGCGGCAATCCGCACTGTATGATTCGCTGACGGGGTTCTACAATCTTCGTGAATTTGAAAGCATTGTGGAGGAAGCCGGGCATAACTTCTGCATTCAGGCGGTAAAGCTTAGTTTCCCGGACGGCGGAGAATACCTGTTTGGCGAAAACTACCGCAGCGATATAATCGCAGAAACAGCGTCAGCAATAAAACGTGTATGCGCTCAGCATGAAATATGCTGCCGAACCGATGACAACACATTTCTTATCCTGTCCAAAAAGGAAAACGGAATGTTCCCTGAGAAACTGAAAATATCGCTCCACAACGAGGTTTATTCACGGCACGATGAACGGCAGGTTATTATCACATGCCACGGTTCCGATAACACGCCGGTCGGAGAACTGCGATCGGCCGTATCGCTGAATGCAGAGCGCGATGTCGGTCTGATAAGCGAACGAAGAAGACTTCCGCATTATAACGAGCTTGCCGACATAAGGAACAGGATAATTTCAGTGCCTGATAAGATGCCTAAGCTTTCGGAAGTCAGCAGAAAAATGTGCGTCAGCGAGGGGCATTTCCGCTTGATTTACCGACAGTGCTTTGATGTAAGTTACAACCGCGACTGCATAAATTCAAGGGTAATGAAAGCCTGCTACTTACTGTATTCTACCGCCATGAGCATTTATGCGACGGCAGTAAGCTGCGGTTACGATGATGAAAAATTCTTCTCACGGCAGTTCAGGCAGGTGACCGGATTATCTCCGGCAGAATACAGAAAAAAGATACTGCGGTGACGGCAGGAATATAGCTTTTTATGAGTTATAATATTATTACCCTGAATTATTCACGGCAGTATATGCGTGCATAAAATCTGCCGTAGTTGCTGTTACAACCACTCTCAATACCTTATCCTGCCAGAAGATAGCCTATAAATGGGCAGACTTCTCCCGTGATAGGTTTAAATGCTTATTGTGGTTGTCAAGGTTCGTTAAAAGTTGTCATTCCAACTGTGGTCGCAAGTTACGGATATTTTCCAGTGTCTCATAGAATTCTTTCTTGTAGGGACAACTGCTACACAGCTTGAAATATTTATATCGTGCTGATCTTACCACTTTCGCGGCAATTTTCAGCAGTTTTAAACGAATGGTATCAATACGCTGTTTTCTCATACTGACAGCAAGTGCCAATCGTCTAAACCAATTGAATAGATTATAAGCCAATGCATGAACCAAAAGGCGGTTCGCATTGACCAGCCTGGTGGAACTGCTTACAGAGGCAAAGTCAAATCCGCTCTTGCCTTCTTTGATGAAATTTTCCATCTTTCCTCTGCCGCAATAGAACTGGATTACTTGATAAGGTTCCATTTCCAGTGTTGTGACAATAAATGTATATAGATGAATCATTTGTTCATAAGGCTTTTCGATTTTAAAAACAACTCTGCGCGGATGACTCCATGAGCCCGCCTGATACATAAACTCACCATACTCGACGGCATAATCCACCTGGTTGAATTTTGTTGCACGATACAACGCCTGATTTTCATCTTCGGCCAATTCGCGCAGCTTTGCATTCTCTTTCAGTCGGATGGCATATTTACAGTTCTTATCTTCAAGAACTTCATATAAATCGGGTGATGCAAAACCACTGTCACCACGAAGGTAAAGCGGCATATCTGGAAAATCACAGATGAATTCATCCAGAAGAGATTTCATAAAAATGTCTGCTTCCTTGCTGCAGTACATGGTACCGTCACGAAGTTCTGCTTTTAGAAGATCACCGGTTAATCCATCGTAACACAGCAGCGGATGATAACCATGTGCCTGATAATGATAGTTGAAACCTTCTCCTTTCTGATTTCCATAAGCATCAAGAAGTGTGGAGTCGATATCAAAAAGCATGAATTCCGGTTTCTTAATGGAATAGATGACTTTGCGGAGTTCACGTGTAATCTGGTTTAGCTGGCTGATCGTATCTTCATCCATGCGGTTATAAAAGCGTGATAAGGTAGGCTGGGATGCCAGAGCATCTTTATCTAAAATAGCTGTCATGACGGGTTCGTTTGTCAGCTCATCTGCACAGTCATCCTCGAAGTAGGCACTGATAATCTGATAGATTACCTGCATCAGATTTGTATCATCTTTATGAATGCGAAACCATGCAGTATCATTGGTTTTGAACATGCGATTGATGAGCTTAACGGCTCCAATCTTAAACAGGAACTCTTTAAACAGGAGAAGCCTTGCATCGGAGGATAAATCGCCTCCATCGAAATTAATTTTAATTTGGCTATTGCTTTCTAAGCTTACGGTGTTTAAAATATCCATAGAAAGACCCTTTCTTTGGTTTGATTTTGATTTGACACCTAAATTTTACCATAGATAGCGGTC
>CABQMM010000156.1 GCA_902465215.1 uncultured Bacillota bacterium | reverse complement strand
ATTTCTCTGATTAAAGTTGATTTACCCGTTCCGTTAGCACCGATGAGCGCGACTGTTTCGCCCTCTTTTACTTCAAAACTAACATCCCTCAGCAAATGCTCCTCGAATTTCAATTCGTAATCAGTAAGTTCAAGTACTGTGCGCTTTTCCGTGCGTTCACCTTCATGCGTGCCGCCCGGCTTCCCGTTTTCGCCATTCTCCGTCTCAGCGCCTGCTTCCACCTGTGGAAACACAATGCGCGGCTGGCGCACTTCGATGAACGGTGCCTTTATCTGCCTTGCCAGTAGGCGGTCAAGCTGTGACTGCTTGGCATTGACCGCCTGCCCGATGGTCGGATTCACCATCAGCGTCGCCCGCTTCCGCAGGATTTCCACCATTTCTTCCGTGCGCGCAATTTCCTCCTGCTCCTCGATATGCTGGAGTTTTAATTCTATTTTTTCCCGCAGAAGCCTGCAGCGGTATTCGCTGTAAGTGCCGTCAAACTCCTGCAAATCTCCGTTTTCCAAATGCAGAATCTTATCAAAACAATGATTCAGCAGATAGCGATTGTGCGTCACCGCCAGAATTGTGCCCTTAAACCCGTTGATTAGTCGGCACAGTCCATTCAAATTTTCAAAATCCAAAAACACATCCGGCTCGTCCAGAACCAGAAAATTCGGTGCAAGCAGCATTTCCTTCATAATCTGAAGCAGCTTGTATTCACCGCCGCTGATGTCCGAAAGCCTTGTGTCTTCAAGCGCACCCATGCCCGCTGCATTAAGCTGCCTGCGGATCACATTTTCATAGTTGTCACCGTCCATCGCCTCGTTTCGGTCGAGCAAAGTCTGATACTGCGAAAACAGCCGCTCCATATCCGCCTCATCATTTTCCGGATGCGCCATTTCCTCGCAAACCTTTGCAATCTCCTCCTGCAGCTCCGTAAAACGTCTGCTCAGATATTCGAACACCGTGCAATCCTGCGTTTTTTCGCGCACGCAGAACTGTCCGGCATAGCCGGTTCTGCATTCTTCATCCTTTGTAATTTTTCCTTCAAACCAGTATTTCTCGGGATTTGTCATCATTTCGACAAGCGTCGATTTGCCGCAGCCGTTGCTCCCAATCAGCGCACAATGCTGCCCCTTCTCGATGGAAAACGATATATCGCGATATAGTTCTTTCTCCGGAAAACCATAAGATATTTTTTCGACCTGAATCATAGATAGTTCCTCTCATTAAATAATTTCTCGGTTAAAATGTCCCCTCGTGTCCGTCTCTCTGTTGAAGCAGGAGTTTTCCTCACTTCCGTCGAGCTTTTTCTTTGCAGTCTTGACAATACGCAAAACCTCTTCCGGCGTTTCCGTCGTAAAGTTCAGACGGAAAGCTTCGATACCTTCGATAGATGACATTTCGTCCAGAAGGTTCAAAATCTTACCGTTCAAAATCGTTGTCGCGCAGTCCTCGTGTGAAAGAATCGGAAACGTTCCGTATTCATCCCTGAGTTCATAGCGGTTTTGCTTGCAGAGTCCGCACTGTCCCATCTTTTTCAAAGGACAGTATTTTGTAAACAGCAGCGGCGCCCGGCCATAGACGATCATTTCAAGTGCCGGTGCCTGCCCATAGTCTTTCCGGTACGCCGCAATCAAATCCGCAATCTGTCTGCGGTTCAGCTCGTAAGAAAGAGTAATGCGCTTTGCTCCCAGCTCGTGCAGCTTCCGGCAGGTCACGGAATTCACCACATTGAAAGAGTAGTCAGTGATAAACGGGTTACTGTCTTTATAATAATGCAGTCCGCCATAGCCTCCGATTAAAAGCTCGCCTTCCCTCGGCTCATATTCAATCTGGTTTCTTCTGATTATATTTTCAAAATAGATTTCCGTCAGTCCCGCCTTTCGGCAAGCTTCGTACTGCTCGCGCGTGGTGACAGAAGCCGTCAGGTATGGTGCCTGCGCCGTGTCCCTTTCGCTTGCGTCAGTCTGCGCCTCTGCCTCTACCGTTTCCGAAATGACCCTGTGCGGCTTATTGTTTATTTTTTCCTCATATAGTCTATCTACGATTTCACGGCGTGCCTGGTTGAGCATCTTCACCGGAAGAAACGCCCCGCACTCCTCAAATTCGAGGTTTTGCAGCGTAAATACGGTGTCATTCAGCTTCGCAAACTGCTTCTTCACCTGCTCCATCGTCGTCGGATGGTTTTCTGCCGCCTCCAAAATTTCCTCGCTCTCGTAGAAGCACTGCACGCCAAGTCCTTCCGCATCTACCGTCAGATGTGCGCCGGGGTAGGCATAAACCCTCAGACTGAGCGGAAAGCGGCGAAACTCCCCGTCCATGTGCTGCTCCAATTCTTTATAGAAAAGATAGTCCTTTGTCTTGTATACAAGGTCGCCTTTTGCAAGCTTTTCCTTGATGCGGATATAGCAGACGCGGTCTGCGCGGTTGATTAGGTTTCCTTCCCGGTCATAAAGTTTCACAACCGATAAGTTTACATCTTCATTATTATGGTCAACTCGTATGATGTCATTCTGCCGCAGCTCATCATGCAGCTTGATTTCATACATCCCTTTATAACTTCCACTGATTACGCCGATTTCGTATCCGAAATTATTCGGCTTTTGAATATTGCTCAAATTCTTCGGGTCTTCGCCGAACAGATAGCCTTTCGTAAATGTACGATTAAAAGTCTTTTTCAGCTCGTCCTTTTCTTCAGCGGTCACCGTGCCGTCCAGTGCCTTGCGGTATTTCGCCACAACATTTGCCACATACACCGGCTCCTTCATGCGCCCCTCGATTTTCAAAGAATCCAGTTCTTTCAAATCCTCGATATAATCGATGGTGTTCAAATCCTTTGTTGAGAGAAGATAGCTTGTCCCGAGCGATTTTCCGGTCGTCTTGTTCAGCAGCTCGTAAGGCTTGCGGCAGGAGCCCACGCACCGGCCGCGATTTCCGCTCCGATAGCCAATCAGCCCCGACATCAGGCAGTTACCGGAATACGACACGCACAGCGCCCCATGCACGAAAATCTCAATCGGTACCTTTGCTTCCCTGCGGATTTTCTTCGCTTTTTCGATATCCACTTCGCGCGCCAATACCACTCGCTCCGCACCAAGCTCCTTCCAAAACAGCGTTCCATCTAAATCGTCGATTCCCATCTGCGTCGAGCAGTGCGCTTCCATATCCGGAAAATGATTTACGATATAGTCAAACACCGCCATGTCCTGCACGATAACGCCATCCACGCCGATTTCATTGAGAAACGCAAGCTGTGCTCTCATATCTGAAAGTTCCTCTTCAAACACGATGGTATTCATCGTGACAAATACCTTTACCTCCCGCAGATGTGCATAGCTGGCCGCCTCCCGCAGAGTCGTTTCATCAAAATTGCAAGAGTATGCCCGTGCACCGAATTTCTGCATACCAAGATAGACCGCGTCGCATCCGTTTGCGATCGCGGCCTTCAGTGCCTCCATATTTCCTGCCGGAGCCAGTAATTCCGTCATGCGTTCCACCTTGCTTACTCCCACTCTATCGTGGATGTCGGCTTGTCCGAAATGTCCCAAAGCACTCTGTTTACACCCGGAACTTCCGCGATGATTCTGTCACGAATCGTGCTGAGCACGCTGAACGGAATTTCGACGGATTTTGCGGTTACTGCATCCACTGTGTCGATAGCGCGGATGATTGCTGCCCAGCCCATATATCGCTTGCCGTCTTTCACTCCCGTCGACTTGAGATCCGGAATCGCAACAAAATACTGCCACGGTGTCGGATTCAGCTTGCCGATTTCTTCTCTTACGATTGCGTCTGCTTCTCTTACTGCTTCGAGTCTGTCTCTTGTGATTGCACCCGTGCATCTTACACCAAGACCCGGTCCCGGGAACGGCTGTCTGTAAACCATGCCGTCAGGAAGTCCCAGTTCCTTGCCTACAACGCGGACTTCATCCTTATACAACAGTTTCACCGGTTCTACCAGTTCAAACTGCATGTCTTCCGGAAGTCCTCCCACATTGTGGTGCGCCTTCACGCCGTCGCTTTCAAGGATGTCAGGGTAAATGGTTCCCTGCGCAAGGAATTCAATTCCTTCCAGCTTGCGCGCTTCCTCTTCAAACACGCGGATAAATTCCGCACCGATAATCTTTCTCTTCTTTTCCGGCTCTTCCACTCCCGCAAGCTTGTCAAGGAAGCGGTCCACAGCATCCACATAAATCAGATTCGCGTTCATCTGATTGCGGAATACTTCGATAACCTGTTCCGGCTCACCTTTGCGAAGCAATCCGTGATTTACATGTACGCATACGAGCTGCTGCCCGATTGCTTTAATCAAAAGCGCAGCTACAACCGATGAGTCTACACCGCCGGACAGTGCCAAAAGCACCTTTTTATCGCCAACCTGCGCGCGAATTGCCGCAA
>CABQMM010000155.1 GCA_902465215.1 uncultured Bacillota bacterium | reverse complement strand
CTATCCCAATCGTCCATGAAAGTGACCTCCTTGCTCTGTGATTTATTTTATAGGCAAATTATAATCATCTTTTGTGTAATTTTTGTGTAAAAATAATGTGAAATATGATAAAATAAAATATTATTGCAGAGATGAAATTGTGGACATTAGTATTATGGAAAAAGCATGGAAAGAATATACCCGCTGGACGGCGCAAAAACTGCCTGAAGACCTTGCGGCAGAGCTTGAAGAAATCCGCGGGAATGAAAATGAAATATATGATAGGTTTTGCAAAGACATCGCATTTGGAACCTCCGGCATGAGGGAAAAGATGGGCGCAGGCAGCAACCGCATTAATTCCGTCACGCTTCGGAAAGCCAGCATTGGAATCGGAAAATATCTCCGAGAGGTGCATGAACATCCAGCACTTGTGATTGCCTATGATACGAGAATTAACTCGCGTGAATATGCGGCGGGTGTCGCTGAGGTATTCGCAAAGGAAGGCATAGAAGTTTTTCTGTTTGAGGAGCCGACCCCGGTTCCGGTTCTGTCCTTTGCGGTCAGAGAGATGGGGCTTTGCTGCGGGATTATGATTACTGCCAGCCACAACCCAAAAGAGTACAACGGATATAAGGTTTACGACCGTTTCGGCAATCAGATCGACGAGAAAAATGCGGCGATTGCGGAAAGCTATATAAAGGAGATAAATCCTTTCGCGGATTCTGCGGCAGAGAAGACGTCGGCAGAGCCTGCGGCCGTCAGAACGGTTCCGAAAGATTTAAAAGAGCGATACTTACAGGCACTTGAGGCTAACACACCGTTTCCGCGTGAGCATGAGACAGTGAAGGAAAGCCTGTGTAGGCTTCGGATTTGCTATACGCCGCTGAATGGGAGCGGAAGGTCTTATGTGCTCGAAACCTTGAAGCGCTTGGGAATGAAGGAAGAGAACATTCTGGAAGTCGAAAGTCAGAAGCTGCCGGACGGCAATTTTACGACTTGCGAATCGCCGAATCCCGAATATGAAGAAGCTTTCAGTGAGGCTTTGAAATTGTGCGAGGCAAGCACAGAGGCGGGCGAAAAACCGCAGCTGATTTTGGCAACCGACCCGGACAGCGACCGCCTTGGCGTGATGTGCTTGAATGAAGAGGGCATATATGTGAGGCTTTCGGGAAACCAGGTCGGGGAACTTTTATTCGATTATATATGCAGATGCCGTCTCAGCCAAAATGCGGCAGGAGCAGAACAGAAAGAGCAGAAAGCATGGATTGCATTTAAAAGCTTCGTGAGTTCTCCGCTTACCGAGGAAATTGGCCGAAGCTACGGGGTGAAAGTTAAGAATGTTTTTACAGGCTTTAAGAATATTGCCTGTGAAATGGAGAAGATAAAAAGACGTTGCGAAAATGGCGGAAATGAGGAATTCCTTTTTGGCTTTGAGGAGAGCCTCGGCTATTTATGCGGCGATTATACGAGAGATAAAGACGGCGTGATGGCGGCAAGACTGGTTTGTCTGGCTGCGGCGGAGCTTTTAGGAGAGGATAAAACCCTTTACACGCGTCTGCAGGAGCTGTATGAAAAATACGGCTATATGACGGCGATGCCGTTTTCGGTGCAGTATGCGGGCGAAAGAGACAGAAGAAAAGCCGAGAAAATTATCGCAGGTCTTTTCGCAGGGAAACTGAAGTCGGAAAAAATCACGAAAGAATTTTGTTATAGGGAAAAGGAAATGTACTGCGCAGAGCTGGCTGGCGGCCACAGGTTGATTGTCAGACCATCGGGCACAGAGCCGAAGCTGAAGGTGTATATTTTCGCAAGAGGCGGGAGCGCTTCTGAGGCAGACGAAAATGCGAAGGGAATCAAAGCGTGGACAGAGCGTTTTTTCAGAGAGGTGGAGAAATATGAGTAAAGTAATTACAGGCATTGACCACAGCGGGTCGTTCAGAGTGTATCTGACGATTTCAACCGATATGGTCGAAGAAGCAAGAAAAATTCACGATACAACGCCGCTTGCATCGGCAGGTCTTGGCAGAGTGTTGACCGGAGCAGGGCTGATGGGACTGCTTTTAAAGAATGACAGTGACAAGCTGACTGTTCTGTTTAAAGGAGACGGTCCGGCGAAGCAGATTCTGGCGACGGCGACGGCAAACGGCGATGTGAAAGGATATATTGCAAATCCGGATGTTGACCTTCCGCTGACGAAGGAAGGAAAGCTCGATGTCGGCGGCTCTTTAGGCGTCGGCGAGCTCACGGTGATTAAGGACCTCGGTCTCAGAGAACCTTATGTCGGCACAATCGCTTTGGTTGATGGAGAAATTGCGGACGACCTTACTGCATATTATTTTATATCGGAACAGCAAAACTCAGCGATTTCGCTCGGCGTGAAAGTCGACGTGGATTACACCATTGCGGCTGCGGGCGGCATGATTATACAGATGCTGCCGAACGCGGCGGAAGAGTCCATTGACGCGCTGGAGGCAATGCTCGAGAAGCTTCCGCCGATTACAACGCTTGTTGAGGAAGCAGTTTCTGAAAACCACGGAAAGTCGGACGAAGGCGTACTTCAGGCGATGATGGACCGCATCTTCGCACAGATGCCGGAGGAATATCAGGTAGAAACGCTGGAATTCAAAGAAATGAGATGGCATTGCGACTGCTCCGAAGAAAGACTTGAAAAGGTGCTTATGACGATCGGCGAAAAAGATTTGACGGACATTATTGAAGAAGACGGGCAGGCGGAACTCGTATGTCAGTTCTGCTGCAAGAAATACCATTTTGATAAGGAACATCTGGAGAGAATTTTGGAGGCTGTGAAATGACAGAAGGAAAGAAAACAAGACTCGGCATCATATTCGGAGGAAAGTCCGGTGAACACGAGGTATCGCTGCTTTCGGCAGCATCGGTTATCCGCGCAGTGAAGAAGGAAAAATATGAATTGATTTATCTTGGAATCACGAAAGAAGGCGAGTGGAAAATCTTTGACGGGACAGTAGAGGAGATTGAAAACGGAAGCTGGATTGAGAAAGCAGAGCCTTTTAATCCGGGGAAGCTGAAGGAGGTCATCGATTTTGCCCTGCCGATTATGCATGGCCCGTACTGCGAAGACGGGAAAATTCAGGGATTTTTCGAGATGATGGATATTCCCTACGGGGGCTGCGGCGTTCTTGCGTCTGCGGTAGCGATGGATAAACTGCTTGCGAAGGATGTATTTGAAAAAAACGGACTTCCGATTTGCAGGCATGCTGCTGTTATGAAGAGCGAATACGAAAAAGATCCGCAAAGCGTTCTCAACGAAGTAGAAAAAAAGCTTGGCTATCCGAGCTTTGTCAAGCCGGCGAATATGGGCTCCAGCGTGGGCATCAGTAAAGCGTCTGACCGAAGCGAATTGGAAAAGGCGCTGGAGCTTGCGTTGCAATACGACAAACGGATTATTGTCGAAGAATACATAAACTGCAGAGAACTTGAAACAGGAATTTTAGGAAATGAAGAGCCGAAGGCTGCCGAAGTCGGTGAAATTCTGCCATCGGCGGAGTTTTACGATTACACTGCGAAATATCTGGACGGAGGAGCGTCGAAGCTATGTATTCCGGCGGATATTTCCCCGGAAATGAGAAAGCAGATCAGAGAATATGCCTGCAAAGCTTATACGGCAATTGACGGCGAAGGCTTCGCCAGGGTGGACTTCTTCATCGACCGGGATACGGGAAAGCTGTATCTGAATGAAATAAACACAATTCCGGGATTTACGAATTTCAGCATGTTCCCGCTTCTTTGGGAGGCGGCAGGCATGAAATACCCGGATACAATTGAAAGGATTATCGAGCTGGGATATGAAAGATATAACGCTAAAAATAACAGGTAAACAGTCCTATGCGGACAAAGAAGAAGTGCAGATGGAGTTCGTGACCGAGGGGAGATTTTATCTTCGCGATGATTCGGTTTATGTCATTTACGACGAAAGTGAGCTTTCAGGCATGATAGGATGCAAAACTACGCTGAAGGTGAAAGATGATACGGTGCTGATGCGCAGAGTCGGGACAGAAGGTTATCGCAGCGAGCTTTATTTTGAAAAAGGAAAGCGTTTCGGAAGCACCTACGAGACGCCATATGGACCGATGGATGTCGAAGTTGTAACCGGAGCGGTCAACTGTGACATGGATAAAGAAAACGGAAGCGGACATATCAGTATCGAATATAATGTCAGTCTGGAAGGGCTGGCAGAGGGAAAAAACCAATTAAACATAGATATACTATAGACAGAAGGAAGACGAGGTGAAGGAAATGAACAAAAAAGGTTTTGATGCGGAAAAATATATCGAGGAGCAGTCCAAGTATATTTTAGAAAGGATAAATGCAGGCAACAGCGAAAGGCTGTATCTGGAATTCGGTGGCAAGCTGGTTCACGATAAGCATGCTATGCGCGTGCTGC
>CABQMM010000154.1 GCA_902465215.1 uncultured Bacillota bacterium | reverse complement strand
CGCAGTTATTGATAAAATGAGCGATGAAGAGCTTCAGCGCTTTGTTCCGACGGTCAGCGTTTATGCCAGAGTATCCCCCGAGCATAAAATCCGAATTGTTCGGGCGTGGCAGCATCGCGGCAATCTTGTTGCTATGACCGGTGACGGCGTCAACGATGCTCCCGCTTTGAAGCAGGCAGACATCGGCGTTGCAATGGGCATTACCGGAACGGAGGTTGCCAAGGATGCCGCCGACATGGTGCTGACGGACGATAACTTCGCCACAATCGTAAAAGCCGTAAAAAACGGAAGAAACGTGTACGCAAACATCAAACGAGCCATTCAGTTTCTGCTGTCCGGTAATACAGCCGGAATACTGACGGTTCTTTACGCTTCCCTGCTGGGGCTGCCTGTACCCTTTGCGGCAGTTCACCTGCTGTTCATCAATCTGCTGACAGATTCCCTGCCTGCAATCGCGCTTGGGCTGGAGCCTCACACCGACGAAGTTATGCATGAAAAGCCGCGACCTCGGAACGAGGGTATTTTGACAAAGCCGTTCCTCATCCACGTGGGTAGTGAGGGTGTGGTGCTTGCCGCCGCTACCATTTCGGCATTCTATTTGGGGCTAAGCTGTGGCGGAACCGCCGTCGGGCAAACCATGGCATTTTCTACCCTGTGCCTCAGTCGACTGTTCCATGGCTTCAGTTGTAAATCACAGCACCCGGTGCTGTTGACTCAAAAATTTTGGAACAACCGTACGCTTTTGGGCGCGTTTGCCGCAGGAGCGCTGCTGTTGGGGCTGGTGCTGACGGTTCCCGCACTGGCACCGCTGTTTTCTGTTGCCAAATTGTCCTCAGATATGCTCGCCGCCGTTGTAGGCTTGGCTTTCGGTTCTATGCTTATTATCCAAATTATGAAGCTTCTTCAAAAATAACAACCTGTGTGCCGTGTGCAAAGATGCCCGGCTATGTCATCCGAAATGCTGCATAAAAAACTGTTGAAAATAAAAAATCTGCTGTGCTTCTGCGCCGCAGCAAAAAAAGCGGACGGATTCCTTTCAGAATCCGTCCGCTTTTATTACTCACCGTATTTATCCTGCAAGTCGGGAAAAATCCTCTTTTGCGAAATTTGCAGTGCTGTATGCGAAAATCACTTGATCGTAATTGTCGGGATTTATCTCCGAAAGCTGCGCCTCGGAGGCATCCGAAAGGCAGACCATGGTGATTTTTTTGTAATGCAGCGTCATAAAGGGAACCCAACTTTTTGCGGTATCATCGCAGAACACCAAAAGACTCTTTCCCTCCTCCGAATCATCGGTTATCTCGGTCGCGGCGGAAATCCCACCGAAAATCACATCGGTAGCATTGGGAAAATCTTCTTCTAAATCATAAAGTCCGTTTACGAAGCCCTCGCTGCCGTCTGCGTAATAATGAGAAACGGTTTTAGTGCTCTTGTCTGCGCTGTACTCATAGAGGGAGAGAAAGTCCGCGGCAGAATATTCTCTTATCATCGGTGCCGCAAGGGAACCGTAGAAATTTTGTCTGGCATAGGCAACGGAAAAATCCGACTGATTTCGGGGCTTAATGCCCAGCCTTTCAGCAAGACTCGCATAGATGTAATATCCGCCGAGGCAGGTGGGCAAATCCTCCGTGTGGTAATAAATGTATTCGTCCCTGCTATTGAAAAGCGCTTGGTAAACATCCACCATTCTCACCGAGCCGTAGATTTTTTCGTAAATTTCGTTGATATAATGCCGCTGATTGAAAAATTGCGCCGCAGTATATGTGCTGACCTCCTGCTGACGGATAACGGAGGCTGTGGGAATGAGCATTAAATACACATCGGTTTCAGTGCTCCTGGCAAAGTCCTCAATGCAGGCGCAAGCGCATCCCGAAAGTGCATTTTGCGGCTTTTCCATGTCTCGCAGCAGGCTGCCGTCGCTGCCGATGATTATATCGCCAAAGCTGCGAACTCCGGATATGAAGCGAATTTTCGTCATAAGCGCAACAAGCTCATCGTGCAGAGGCACGCTCTCCGCAAGAGCATTTTCGATATTTTCAAGGTTTATGCTATTATTTTCTTGCATTTTTTCTACCGCTCCGGCGGCAGCGTAAATGCTTACAACAAGAAAAATTGCTATAACAAGCAGCGCAGCTGCTCTCTTCACAAAAATCGCTCCCTTCCTGTCAAATAAGCTCTCCGGTCACCAGCGCGAGCAAAGCCACCGTTTCCGCCACCGTAAAAATGTTATAAACAAGCGGGGCTTTTTTGCTTATATACCTTATTAAAGTGCTGAACGCGCTTGTGAGAAAGAACATTCCCACAATGAGTACAAGCACATTTTGCGAAACAATGTACGAAACTTCATCCGTAATTGTAACAGTATCTACACCAATCATTGCTTTAAATGTAGGCAAAATACCCACTCTCTCCTCCGTCGAAATGATGGTCATGGAGAGCATTGTTATACAAAAAGTATAAAGCCGTGCAAAAATTCGCGGGATTTTGAGCAGAGTTTTTCTTAAAAATGCACCCTCGATGATTATGAAAACCGCAATATAAAGTCCCCACGCGACATAGTTCATTCGCACCCCAAACCACACTCCACAGAGCATACAGATGAGCAGCGTATCCACCATAAACTGAATTGCAGAGTCTTTTTTGGTACGCAAATTGTCGTAAACGTAGTGTCGGAAGAACTCCGTAACCGTCATATTGAAGCGGTCGAGGAAGTCCGTAACGCTCGGGCTTTGGAACGGAAAGTAGAAATTTTTCGGCAGCTCGATTCCGAAGCAGCGACCGAGTCCCCGCGCCATATCGCAAAATCCGGATAGGTCGTAAAACATCATCATCCCCAAAGTGACGGTTTTCATCCATGCGCCGACCACAGAAATTTCGCTTATTGCGGCGGAGGAAAGATCGTTATACATCTGCGAAAGCGGCAGCGCTAAAAGTACATATTTAGCAAGTCCGCGCAAAAACAGGTAAAGCCCCTTTCCTGTTTCACGCAGCGAAAACCGCTCCGCACAGGCACTTGTGTGCCTTTGCCCCGCGCGGACGAGCGGTCCGCGATAGAGCTTTCCGAAAAAGCTGAGGAAAGCGGCAAACTCCGGGAAAGGGTGAATATATTCTGCCTCGCCCTTGTATGCGTCCACGAAATATCCCGTGGAGGTGAAGGCAATCACCATCACTCCAAGTGGCAGCTCTAACCCGCTTATCTGATTCATCACGGAGAAAAATACCATCATCAGCGTATTTATGAAAACCGTCAACACGAAAGCGAAGCGTTTTTTCTTGTGGTTTTCATCGTTTTTCCGCATGAACTCGGACATGGCGAACTGGAATATAATGTTTATTGCATAGAGTGGAAAGTATTTCCACTGTGCAAGAGCGACGAACCCGGCGGAGATTGCCGTGAGCGCCCAGCTCTTCAGCTTTTTCGGTGCGAGGTTAAAGACCAGCAGCGCCGCAGGAAGAAACAGGTATAAAAATGTAAGGCTGCCGAACTGCATAACGACTCCTTTCCGGCGAAATTAACACCATTTAATTTACCAATTATCCATTTCAACTATATTTTGTATATATCTGCATTTCGGATAATTGGAGCATCCGATAAAATGGCGCCCTTTGTGACTACCGCTTGCGGCCTTTCTCATAACAAGTTTAGAGCCGCAAAAGGGACATTTCAATTCTTTTTTATCAAAATTTTCTATCTCATCGGATGAAAAATAATATTTTTCTCTTATATTTTCAATATGTTTTTCTTTTTCTGCTAAGCTTTTCTGCGTAAGCGGCATCAATTTTTCGTACAACTCGTCTATTTTTTCCGGCTGCAAACAACCTTGGTGTACCAGCGCCGTTCTGTTTACGCAGTCAAAAAGCTGATACTGCTCGACTACCGCATGGTTTCCGCTTGTAATTGTTACATTTTTGAGTTCACAATCATTTCCAAATACGATAAACGAATAAAACGGAAAACTGTTATCTCTGAGAAAATTTTGCAGCCATTTCATGTGAACATGGTTTTGAATAATTGGGTTTGGGAAGTGTATTTTCTTCGATTTTCTTCCGTTGGAGAAAGATTGCACCCATTCCTGCTGTTTTTCATTGCCGAATATCCACCCCGAATAGTTTTTTGACTCAAAAAGATAAATTCCCGATTCGTGAATCATAAGGACATCAATTTCCGTCGTTCTTCCGTCCGGTGTGGGGATATATAAATTTGATAAAATTTTCTTATGACCATCTATTTTTCGTATTATATTGCGTACTTCTAATTCTCCGCTTTCGCCTTTATCAAAGTCATAATAGCAGTTACCGCTTTCACTTGTCGTAACAACATAATTTTCAATTTGCCGATTACTCTTAGCTTGCGAATTATATTTTCCGCTTATTACATAGTAGATTAAAAATGCAAATGCAACAGCTAAGCAC
>CABQMM010000153.1 GCA_902465215.1 uncultured Bacillota bacterium | reverse complement strand
TTCGCTCCACGAATCAGCATTTTATCAATCATTGTTTCACTCCAAATACTTAAAGCCCCATTTTGTCATTTCGTAAAAGACCGGCAGTAAATCTTTCCCTTTTTCAGAAAGCGAGTACTCCACATGGGGCGGTATTTCGTTGAATTGTACCCGGTCAACCAAACCGTCCTGCTCCAATTCCCGCAGCGAGGAAGTCAGCATTGTATTCGTAATGCCCCCCAGCGCCTTTTTCAGTTCTCCGAAGCGAATAGGGCTTTGAATACACAGCTCATAAATAATTTGAAACTTCCAGCGGCCTTGCAGCATTTCCAAAAGCGGTGTCACAGGGCAATTTCCGGCCTGCGTGGTAATGCCGTTATGAACAAGCTCCATATATTCCGCATAAGACATTTCTTTGCTCATTGAATCGCTCCTTTAGTATGATATTTCGTACTCAGTCAGAATAATCTGCGTACTTGATTTAATTTTCACCCTTAGTATAATAAAACTACCGAACGAAATCAAGCGTTTCGGCAAAAAAGTTCAAAGGAGATTTTGCTATGAAAGAAATCAACATCGGTCAGGCAACTGCTCTGACTTCTCCCGATCCGCTGGTACTGGTCTGCACAAAGAAAGAGGATGGCAAGCTGAATATGGCACCCGTATCTTTCTTCATGTATGCCTCTTTTAACCCGCCCATGCTGGCCTTTGCTATGGGCAAGACAGCCAACAGCGGTGAAAACATCCGCAGAACCGGTAAGGCTGTTTTGGCAGCTCCCGGTGTCAGCCTGAAAGACGCAGTTATGGCTTATGGCAGTGCCAACGGCGGCAAAAAGGACAAACTGGCAGAAACGCCTATTGCCCTGCAGAACATTGAGGGGACAGATATTCAGATCCCCGAAGATAGCCGTATTGCCTTTGAGGTCACGCTGGAGAAAACCGTGGAGTCCGGCGATCACTACCTGTACCTCTGCAACATCGACAAGATGCTTGCTGACGAAAGCAAAGAAGCCCTGTTTGCATGGAACGGCTACGCTAAGGTCGCTCCCGCAACAGAAAAAGAGTAACTTTCCTTTCTATTCAATATGAGGTACTCTGTCGCACGACGGCAAAAGAAAAAAGCCGTCGTGCAGCAGCCCGTATTGACACGCCCATTTAAAACGGCATAGCCGAAGCTATACCGTTTCTCTCTCGCCTTAGAATGTTTTCGGTATAATCGCCTGCTGTGGGCAAACCTCCACGCAGCGACCACAGTGCAGGCACCGATGCGGGTCAATGACAGCCGGTACCCGGTCCGTTGTAATGCAGCGCTGCGGACAAGCATCCAGACACAAACCGCAGCCGATACAGCCATTTCCGATCACATAACCGCCTTGTGCTGCCCGGCTGTTGCTGCTTCCGATGTGAATGCTGTCCCTGACTACATGCGCCGGTTCGCTGATATCAAAAAATTCACCTTCCGCTTCATAGAGCTGAAACACGTCCAGGACATCCCTGGTTTCACCCGGATAAATACTTTGCATGTAAACATTCTTTTCAAAGATTTCGTCTAATTTCTGTTTGCCGATATTACGGATTTTGCCGCGCAGGGAAATCGACCTTTTATGCTTGACTGCAGATAGCGCCAGATAGCCCTGCTCCATCAGCTGCCGGTAAAATTCTTTTCCTTTCGCTGTCAAAAAGTACACACCCTCTGTATCCCAAAGCATCATGTCGATGGCTCTTGTCTGCGGATGACCGTCTGCATCGACGGTCGCAACAATAGCAGAGTGCATATCCTCGACCAGGATTTTCAGATAGTTCTTCATTTGATCTGCCTTACAATTCTTTACTGTCGTCCTGCTTCTGTAGCGTGTCCCCGTACAAGTTCCTGCACGCCTGACACGAAACTGATTTCATTTCTAATTTTGTTATCACTTGTCAAGTAGTGGCCCAAAGTTTCCGTCCACAGGGACGAATTCGTTCATCCATACCGTGTGGGAAAGCGGATAGCGTTTACCGTTCATCTTCGGATTCGGTACGAAATCATCTGCCGGATAGCCGATATAGATCATATTGTTTGGCTCCCAGTTGTCAGGCAAATTTAGCAGCTGACGCGCTTTTTGTTTATCAAAATAGCTGATCCATACGGTTCCCAATCCGATGCTGGCTGCTTCCAGCATCATGTGCGTGGAAACAATGGTTGCGTCGGTCGATCCACTGGATTCTCCACTCTCCGGATGCTTCCAGCAGGCATCCTTATCATAGCAGACAAACAGTACCAACGGTGCGCCGTAGTAATAGATGCATTGATTATGCTCTTTATCATCGCAGGAGCTGTCCAGCTCTGCATACTTTGAGTTATAGTCCTCATCCTTAAAATTCATATGGCGGATTGCCGGAAAAGTCGGCGATCAGGCCGTGTGCGTTTTCCAGATAAAAGACTTCAAAGATCGGATTGTCTGCGGTCTTGTACTGTCCCTTGACGATTGGATTCTGCAGACAGATTTCTTTCACTTCCATGTTGTTTTCAAAGACTGCCTTGCCGTGCAAACGGATCCACGCATACTCCGGACTGGAAACGGAAATCTCGATTTCCGGGTTCTCCTGCATGTCTTTGTATACGTCCTTGGTGTTGTTGGTGCAGAACCAAAGCTTGCTGTCCTTTTCGTAAGCGAACATGAACGGGCGGCATTTTGCCTTGCCGTCACGACCGACGGTTGCCAGATACTGTACCGGATTTGCCTGTAAAAATTCTACCACTTTTTTCATTTTGTGTACCTCCATTGTTACCTTCGGTTAACGAAGGTATCTTTTTCGTATGATTTTATATATTTTATTTGCTTGGGAAAACCTTCTTGTTTTCCCTTCGATGGTTTTATCATAAGCTCTAAAGTATTCAATGTAAAGTAAGCACAATAAAGTGCTGTAGTAACAAAAAAGTAACCATTGGATAGTTCCAATGGTTAATAGCATTTTAGTAATTCTCCGGCTTTACCTGAAAATATGCCTGCATATGCCCACAAACCGGACAGATTTGCGGCGCATCCGTGCCCTCGTATTCGTGTCCGCAGTTGCGGCACTGCCATTTGACCGCTTCCGGCTTTTGGAAAACTTCTTGATTCTGAATGTTGTTCAGAAGTGCCTTGTAGCGTTCTTCATGCGTCTTTTCAATTGCGCCTACCATTCGGAACTTTGCGGCAATCTCCGTAAAGCCTTCATCCTCGGCTTCCTTTGCGAAATCGTCATACATGATGCTCCACTCATAGTTTTCCCCGGCAATACCAGAAAGAAGATTCGCCTTCGTATCTCCGATACCGCCCAAAAGCTTAAACCAGATTTCGGCGTGCTCCTTCTCGTTATCGGCAGTTTCCGCAAACAATGCGGCAATCTGCTCATAGCCTTCGCTTTTTGCAGCAGTCGCATAATAGGTATATTTGCTGCGCGCCTGCGTCTCCCCGGCAAACGCCGCCATCAAATTTGTCTCTGTTTTTGAACCCTTCAGTTCCATGACCTGCACCTCTTTTCATACAAATTCTCTTCGTAGTTTTTTCATTTGCATGAAAATTATGCGGCGTTTTTTAATCAAAATATTTCGTCTCCCGCATGAAACGTTTCAGCAAAAAAATACAGAAAAACGGGAACGTGTAGATGAGATCACTATTTCCTATATTGCCCGCATGAAATTTTATTCCATGTTTAATATCCGGATAATGTGAACTCTGTATGAGCTGCTTCAATGATTTTGCTTGGTTGGTTCCTGCTTTTATTTCTACCGGGATTAACTCATTTGCGGAACGAATAAAGAAATCCATTTCCAAAGTAGAATTTTCTTTTTTATAGTAATACAAACCGTACCCTTGCTTAACCAGTGCTTCCGCTGCAAAGTTTTCATAAAGGGCTCCTTTATAAATGCCTAAATTACGGTTTGCACGCAAGTCATCCTGCGCCTCGTCATCTAACGATGCAACCAAAAGGCCAGTATCTGCTTCATAGATTTTAAATTTACTTTCTTCTGTATTTCCCTTCAACGGAAGCGACGGAAAACCCATGCACTTGCAGACATTGATGAGCCCTGCATCACTAAGCCAGTCGATGCATCCATAAAAATCTTTTGCTCTGCCTCCTTTTTCAACAAGGCTGTATTGGAATTTTTTATTTTCTTTCGCAAGCTGCGTGGGAACAGAACGGTAAGTTTTGATAATTCTTGCCTGATCAAGTCCTTCCGCGTATTTTCTGACATCACTCTCGTAATCTATCAAAAGCTGACGCTGAAGCATCAGAGAACCTTGGAAATTTCCGTATTCAATATATTTTGAAACAATGTTCGGCATTCCCCCAAGTATACAATAATCCAGAAAAAGATCAGAATAAATTCTATATTCGATTTCCGAAAAAGGTTCCCCTGAAAGCATATGCGCCAAAATTTCCTCCATCGTCTCCTTCCCATATCCCTT
>CABQMM010000152.1 GCA_902465215.1 uncultured Bacillota bacterium | reverse complement strand
AAGGTTCTCGTCGATTTTGTGGTAATCGAAATGCGTTGTGATAATGTCCGTGTTCACATCGTTTGCCGGATGCTGAATCGGGCAAAACTCAAAGATCTCATGGTCGTCCGGGCAGATTACAATGCCTCCCGGGTGCTGACCCGTTGTCCTTTTTACACCCGTGCAGTGCTGCGTAAGTCTGTCCTTCTCGTATTTATTTACAGGAATGTTTCTCTCTTCAAAATATTTTGCGACATAGCCGTAAGCGGTCTTTTCCGCTACCGTGCCTACGGTTCCCGCCTTGAAAACGTTTTTATCACCGAAAATCACGCCGACGTATTTATGCGCCTGCGGCTGATATTCGCCCGCGAAATTAAGGTCGATATCGGGTTCTTTGTTTCCTTTGAATCCGAGGAAGGTTGCGAACGGAATCGTGTAGCCGTCCCGCTTCATCGGTGTGCCGCAGTCCGGGCAGTCCATCGGCGGCATATCGACGCCGCAGTCATACTTCTGCATATCGCCCCAGATGATTTTCTTGCAGCTTGGACACAGATAGTGCGGATCGAGCGGATTTACCTCCGTGATTCCCGCCATCGTTGCAGCAAAGGATGAGCCAACCGAGCCTCGGGAGCCTACCAGATAGCCGTCCGACAGAGACTTGTTTACAAGCATCTGCGCGCTGACATACATCACCGCATAGCCGTTGTTTATGATGGAATTCAGCTCAATATCCAGTCTGTCTTCGATTTCCTTCGGGAGCGGATCGCCGTACTGCGCGTGTGCGCGCTCCATACAGGTGTTTCGCAGAGTATCCTCCGCACCTTCAATCTTCGGTGGGAATTTTCCTGCCGGAACCGGACGGATTTCACCGTCCACAAGGCTTGCTATGTAGTTCGTATTTTCGATTACGACTTCGCGTGTGCGTTCGCCAAGATAAGCAAATTCCGCCATCATTTCATCGGTCGTCTTCATGTAAAGACCTTCGCCGTTTTCCGCATCATCGTAACCCATGCCTGCCATGACAATATTTCGGTAAATCGCATCGTCAGGCTCCGTATAGTGAGAGTCTGTCGTTGCCACGACGCGCTTTCCAAGCTTGTCCGCAAGCGCGACAATTCTTTTGTTGATGGCGCGCAGATCGTCTTCGGTCTCCACACGCTTGCCGTCCAGGTAAAATTCTTCTTCAAGCATAAATCGGTTGTTGATGACCGGCTGGATTTCCAGATAGTCATAGCGGGAAGCGATGCGTTCCTGTTCTTCCGGACTTGCCTGCTCGGTAATATGCCGGGTATGCGTTCTCTTGTTGTACGAAACGCGTTTGACCATAGAAAGAAAAACTTCTCCTGCGCTGCACGCCGAACCGATAATCAGACCTTCGCGGTGTGTTTCGATGAGCGACCACGGAAGTCTCGGTTTTTTGTAAAAATAGTTCAAATGCGAATAAGAAACCAGCTTGTAGATGTTCTTAAGTCCTTCCTGTGATTTTGCTAAGATAATGATGTGATTCGTCGGTTTTGTTTTGTAGTCGATGTCTCCGTTTTCGTCCCTGCAGTCCGCATCGTCGAAGACATATCCCTCTACACCGTAAATCACCTTAATCGGCCGGCCTTTTTCTGCCTGCTTCTTCGCCTCTGCCGCGCAGTCCGGGAATGCCTGAACCACGCCGTGGTCGGTAACCGCAACCGCAGGCTGTCCCCACTTCGCCGCCTGCGTCACGATATCCTTTGCTTCGTTGAAGCCATCCATCTGGCTCATCTTCGAGTGGATGTGAAGCTCGACACGCTTGCCTCCTTCCCAGGTATCCTCGCGGCCGATTTCTCTGTCCGCTTTTTCAAGATCCTTGAACATAATCGTGTTCATGTTCTCAAAGGTATCCCACTGCACCTCACCGCGAATTTTGACCGCGTCGCCCGGCTTCAGCAGAGAGTTGATTTCGCCCCACTTGGCTTCGGTCACAAACGCCTTCGTGCAGACCGTCGTCTTGTTATCGGTAATCAGAAGCGACACGAGATGATTTCCGTTTTTAATCAGACGCTCCGAAATTTTGAACAGAATGCCTTCGACAACGACCGTTCCCATCTTCGGGTCGATGTCTCTAAGCTCAACGGTTTTGCCGCCCGGTATATCGCGCCCCATAATGCGGTTTCCCGATGCCGGAAGCTCCTTCTCCTTGCGCTTCCGGCCGCCTTCGCCGCCTTTTGCGCCGAAGCCGCCCTTTGGCTGAAATCCACCTGCGCCAAAGCCTGCGTTTCCGCTGTTTTCCGCGCGTTTGGGTGCGGCGGCCTTCCTCGCCTTGACTTCCTCGCGGTATTCTTCCACGCTCTTTTCAATTTCCTTTGCTTCATTTGCATGGAAGGAGCGCGACATTTCTTCAAAAAGCTCCACATTGTTTGCAAAAGAGACCTCCAGCGAAAGGTCGAATCGGTCTTTCAGAATTTCCTGAAATCTGCGCGCAAGCTTCTCGTTGAGCTGCTCCGTCGCAAATTCCCCGAGCGCATGATAAATCACCCGGCTGCCGTCCTTTTTTACGGTCCGCTCGTCAATCATCTTCGTAATCGAAATGTAGGATCCGTTTACTTCTTTTATCATATAAGGAAGGAACAGTCTTGCGATCTGCTCCTCGTCGAGAAGCAGATTTTCGTATGTAAACTCAAACTGAACCTCATTGATAATATCCAGTTTGTTGATTATCAGCGCCTTTATTTTTTCACAGTCCAAAAAAGGTATGATAAAGTTCAGACGAATCGGCATTTCCAGTACGCCCGTTTCTTTATGTATCACACCTTTTCCAAGCTCGAAGCTGTATTCACTTTTCTCTCCGCCCAGCATGCTCCAGTTGATGCTTTCCCGGATCAGATTTTTCATATACTCGCCTCTATCATCTTCAATAATTCATCTACCAGTTCTTTCTCCGGCACGGTCCGCACCACCTCACCTTTAGAAAAAAGCAGCCCGCGTCCGCTGCCTCCGCAGATTCCGAAATCGGCTTCTGCCGCTTCGCCCGGTCCGTTGACCGCACAGCCCATCACCGCAACCTTCAGGCTTCTTTTCCCTTCACGCTCCAGTTTTTCCGCAATCGAAGAAAGCCTTCTTTCGGTCTCAGCCGCCAGCACCTGCAAATCCACCTTCGTTCTTCCGCAGGTCGGGCAGGAAACCAGATCAATTCCTGCTTTCCGCAGTCCGACATTCCTGAGAATTTCCTTTGCGAAGAGAACCTCTTCAACCGGGTCTGCCGTCAAAGAAACCCGCATCGTATCACCGATTCCCTCAAGCAGCAGGGCTCCGATTCCGATTGCCGACTTCACCTTCCCTCTTTCGAGCGTTCCGGCCTCCGTAATACCGATATGAATCGGATAATCCGTCTTCGCTGACAAAATTTTATGTGCTTCATAGTTCATCCGCACATCCGAGGATTTAATCGAAACGACCAGCGCGTCATAGTCCAGCTCCTCGATTAACTTTAAATTGTTCAATGCGCTTTCGGCAAGGCCTTCCGCCGTCACGCGCCCGTATTTCTGTAAAATAGGCTTCTCCAGCGAGCCCGAGTTTACGCCGACACGAATCGGAATTTCATGCTCCTTCGCCGCTTTCACGACTGCGCGCAGTCTTTCGCGGTCTCCAATGTTTCCCGGATTGATTCTGACCTTGTCCGCGCCCGCCTGAATCGCCGCAAGCGCCAGTCTGTAGTCAAAGTGAATATCCGCTACCAAAGGCACTTTGCCCGCGAATTTTTTCTTTACGCGCGCGAAAACTTCCGCGGACTCCATATCCGGCACTGCGATGCGTACGATTTCGCAGCCTGCCTCCGTCAGTCTTTCAATCTGTCTGCAAAGTCCCTTTTCGTCTGCGGAATCCACATTTGTCATGGATTGTATTGTAATCGGCGTGCCGCCTCCAATCAGCAGGCTGCCGCATCTTACCTGTTTCGTCGTTTTCATATTCTCACCTAATCAAAGATTCGCAGGACATCGTTAAATGTCACATAAACCATCAGCATCATCAAAAGCGCAAGACCCACCAAATGTACGATTCCTTCCACTTTTTCGCTGACAGGCTTCTTCGTAATCGCACTGTACAGCACGAAAATAATTCTGCCGCCGTCCAGTGCCGGAAGCGGAAGCATGTTCACAATCGCGAGGTTAATGCAGATCAGCGCAACCAGCGACGCATAATAGGAAACACCGTACTTGGTAGTCTGGCTTACCATCTGCACCATGCCGACCGGTCCGGTCAATTCGTCTGCACCGACTTTGCCCGTAAAGATCTGTCCGATCGCCGAAAACATCATTTTCGTAAGGTTCCAGGTTGACTGAACGCCTGCGACGGCAGCCTTTGCAGGGTTATGACTGATTTTGCAGGTAATTCCCAGCACATAGCGCGACACCTTGTTTCCCTGCGCGTCCACACCATCAACGATCGTCGGTTTTATATCAGCCGCATGGGTTTTGCCCTCTCTTTCAT
>CABQMM010000151.1 GCA_902465215.1 uncultured Bacillota bacterium | reverse complement strand
TGTTTAAAAGACGCCGCCGCGCAGAGCCCTAAAGCTTCCTTGATTTCCTTTACCAGCTGCCAGCTGTTCATCGCATCGAGCAGATTGATATAGCCCGGTCTCCCGTTTAAAATTTCAATCGGAAGCTCTGCCCCGTTTTCCATATAGATCTTTGCCGGTTTTTGATTCGGATTGCATCCGTACTTCAATTCATATTCTTTCATTTTCGTCCCCTGCAAAATTATTTGTTCTTATTTATCATGCGGTCTTCTATCGCCCCGTCGAGAAGGCTCACAAACCGCACAAAAAGCGAAATTTTATTGTTTTCATTCAGATTTTCCCAGATTTCATCCGTAAAAATGTCGATGTCATCCGGGATTTCGATTCTCCGCGGTTCCCCGCAAAAAGTCGGCAGCGGATTTCCGTCCCGCTCATAAGTATGTATGAAATGTCCGAGTCCCGCTTCTGCCGTGTAGTTATAGAAATAGCGCGCGCACTCCCCGCCTTCCGCATCCATGCTCTTCAAAATGCTCATCTGATAAGAAAGTGTCTCTTCGAAAGTCATAACCGCGCTAATTCTTGGCGTGAAATTCGGCGCGTCAGGCTCGAAGCATCTTGTCGCAAGCGCTTCTTCTACGCTCTTTCCATCTTTGAGAAAGTTATATATCGTGTCCGTCTGGTCTCCGTTTGTCACGATGAGACGATTACCCAGCTTTCTGATTGGCGAATAGATAATGAGGGACGGGTCTTCCACCTTGGAAGCGTCAAAAGGATAGATGGTCACATTTTCTTCTTTGGCTTCAAAAACACGGTTTCTCGAATTTTCGCTTCTTCCCATGATGAAATAGGCCGTAACTGCCTTCGTTCCATCTGCGCTCTTCCCGCAGACGATTCCTCTTCCCGGATAGCTGTTTCCCCGCAAAATTTCCGCGAGAGAGTTTTTTTCGTATCGATTCATATTGCGTCCTTTCTGTTTTCCAGTATCGTCCGGCACACTTTTTCCGCCGCAGCGGGAAGCAGTACCCACTCTGCTTCCTCCATCACGCGTCTTTGGAGGATCTGCGGTGTATCGCCTTCTTCAACAGAAACCGCTTTCTGCATGAGAATGCGTCCGCCATCGGGAACTTCGTTGACAAAATGCACGGTCGCCCCGGTCACTTTTACGCCGTAAGCAAGTGCCGCTTCGTGTACTTTCAGTCCGTAAAAGCCTTTCCCGCAGAATGACGGAATCAGAGACGGATGAATGTTGAGAATCCGCTCCGGATACTGCGCGGTGAAGCCCTCCGTCAAAATATTCAAAAATCCTGCCAAAATAATTAAATCGATTTTTTCCTCCTTGAGGAGCTTCAAAATCTTCTCTTCGAACTCCTTTTGGGAAGCGCATTTTTTATACGATACCGATTCTGCCCGGATTCCTGCCTTTTCAGCGCGGGTAAGCGCATAGGCATCCTCGTTTCCTGAAACGACAAGCACGATTTCCCCGCTTTTCAGAATGCCGCTGCTTTGCGCGTCAATCAGCGCCTGCAGATTCGTGCCGCCGCCCGATACCAGTACCGCAATTTTTGCTTTTACCATAATTCCACCTTTTCGCTGCCGGAAGCTGCAGAGACGATTTCGCCCATGATGTAGGCGTCTTCTCCGTTTTCCTTCAGGACTGCAAGCGCTTTTTCTGCGTCTTCTGCCGAAACGACCACACTCATGCCAACGCCCATGTTAAAGGTGTTGAACATGTCTCTTTCCGGAATCTCGCCTGTCTTTGCAATCAAATCGAAAATCGGAAGAACGCGTACGCTGTCCTTTTTTATCTTCGCGCAAAGTCCGTCCGGAATGCTGCGCGGAATATTCTCGTAGAATCCGCCGCCTGTGATGTGTGAAACGGCTTTGACCTGCACCTTCTCGAAAAGCGCAAGCATCGGCTTTACATAGATTTTCGTAGGCGCAAGCAACGCTTCGCCAAGGGATTTTCCGTCAAGTTCTGCAAGCGGCGTGCGGATGTCTGCATTTTCGATGTCGAAAACTTTGCGTACAAGGGAGAATCCGTTGGAATGAACGCCGCTCGAAGGCAGCGCGATTACGATGTCTCCTTCTTTCATCGTCTTATGGTCGATAATCTTAGCCTTATCAACCACGCCGACTGAAAATCCCGCGAGGTCATATTCATCGACCGGATAAAATCCCGGCATTTCTGCGGTTTCACCGCCTACAAGTGCCGCACCGGACTGCACGCATCCCTCTGCGATTCCCGAAACGATTTCTGCAATTCTTTCCGGAACATTCTTTCCGCAGGCAATATAATCGAGGAAAAGCAGCGGCTTCGCGCCGCAGCAGATGATATCGTTGACGCACATCGCCACGCAGTCGATTCCGACGGTATCATGCTTATCCATCAAAAACGCAAGTTTCAGCTTCGTTCCCACGCCGTCGGTTCCGCTGACAAGCACCGGCTTCGTAATTCCGGTTAAATCGAGCTCGAACAGTCCTCCGAAGCCTCCGATGCCGGAAAGCATTCCGCTCGTCATTGTTCTTGCAATATGTGTTTTCATCAGTTCCACGGCGCGATATCCTGCTGTGATGTCCACGCCTGCCTTTGCATAGCTGTCTGATTTTGAATTATTCATTTTTTCCTCCGTTTAGTTTTTCTTCAACTCTGCGGTTCTTTTCCAAAACCGCCTCTTTTGCTTCCACGCGCTTTTCAAAAAGCAGCTTCGCGAGCTTTTCATCGGATACGGCTAAAATTTCAGCCGCAAGAATTGCCGCATTGACAGCTCCGTCGATTCCCACGGTTGCTACCGGAATGCCCGGCGGCATCTGAACCGTCGACAAAAGCGCATCCATGCCTTCCAGCGATGACTTCACCGGTACGCCGATAACCGGAAGTGTTGTGTTTGCTGCGATAACGCCGCCTAAATGCGCGGCTTTTCCTGCCAGCGCAATCAAAGCGCCGAATCCGTTCTCGCGGGCGTCTTTGGCGAACCTGACCGCTTCCTCCGGCGTGCGATGCGCAGAGTAAACATGAGCTTCATAGGCAATTCCGTACTCTGCTAATTTTTCGGCTGCCTTTTCAGCAATCGGAAGATCGCTGTCCGAACCCATGATAATTCCAATCTTTTTCATATATTATCCTCCATTTTTTGAACGAAAAAAGGGCGCATTCATCCCCTATACGGGAACAAATACACCCAGACGGTCGGCATTGAAACTTCTTGCTCCCTTGCGGTTCTCCGCATTTCCGTCAGTCACAAAAAGCTGTCCTCTTTCCTTTTCTATAACGAATCTACTTGCATTATACCAACTTGCCCGAAAGATTTCAAGCGAAAACGCAAACTTATTTCGTATCTTTTAGTTAAATTTCTGCTCTAAAAACGAGATGAATTTTCCTTCCTGCTCGCTAACCGTTTCACCGTTTGCAATCGCAGGTTTTCCGTTTATGATAACCCACTCAATGCCTTCCGGACGGGAAAGCTGTGTGAAGTCTGCCTTGTCGATGATTGTTTCAGGGTCAAAGATTGTGATATCCGCATCACAGCCTTCTTCGATTCTTCCCTTGCTGTCGAGTTCCAGTCTCTTAGCCGGTTCGAGGGTAATTTTACGAAGAGCATCGATGAGCGGAAGCGCCTTTTCTTCACGCACATATTTTCCTAAAACTCTCGGGAAAGTTCCCGCAGCTCTCGGATGTCCGCCGCCGTTATTGATAATTGCATCGCTTGCAACCATACCGTTTTTATTCACAATTGCCGCCGTAATTTCGTCTTCATTCATAACTGCGGCAACTGCCAGCATCTTCGGATATTTTTCTCTTGCTTCTCTGAAGATTTCTTCTGTGCAGTAAACATTCTTAAACGGCTCGTCCGTCAACAGAATGTCGCTGTAATCCTTTCCCCAGCCTTCCAGACAACCGTCCTCGAAAACAGCGGAGCCGATTTCCGTCGAAAATGCGTTATACGGATAGGTATCGTAATTGAGTCTCGGGTTCTTTTCCATCGCAGCGTTGATGCATTCCAGCGCCTCTTTCATGCTTCCGGTTGCAGAGCAGCTCGAAAGGTGGGAAATCTGGAATTTTTGAGGGATTTCCTGTGCGAATCTGATCATTTCCTCTACCGGGAACAAATCGTCCTTCTTCGTCTCGTCGCGGTAATGCGCGGACACTAAAAGATGTGGATTGTCCGAAACTCTGACAGCGTTCAGCATTTCATCAAAAGTAATGCCCGGGTCATATTCGATACCAAAGGAGATTCCGTATGCTCCCTCAGCCAGTTCTCTTTTCATAATCTCTGCAAGTTCATCCATCTGCTTCTGCGACGGATGACCGTATCTGCCTATGCTCATTTCCGTCCGGTACTGGTTATAGCCTGCAAGCATAACATAGTTCACAGGGCTTCCCCCAAGTTCTTTAATCGTCTGCTTAAATTCCGACAATGGCTGATACATAACGCCGCAGTTTCCTCCGACTGCTGTCGTAACGCCCATCTCCATCATCATTCTTGCAATGACAAATTTTCTGCCTTC
>CABQMM010000150.1 GCA_902465215.1 uncultured Bacillota bacterium | reverse complement strand
AGCTAAGGATATGGGAATTGATCTTGGAACCGCGAATACATTGATTTTCGTCAAGGGGAGCGGAATCGTGTTGAACGAGCCGTCGGTTATCGCAGTTGAAAATAGAGGCGGAAAGACTTTGGCGGTAGGGCATGATGCAAAAGCGATGCTCGGAAAGGCTCCGGCAAGTATCTCCGTTGTGAGACCGCTTCAGGACGGTGTTATTTCTGACTTTGACAGAACTGCAGACATGCTGAAATCTTTTCTGGAGACAGCGCTGAAGGTGAAAAGAATCCGCAACTTCAGAGTTGTGGTAGGTGTACCGAGCGGCGTTACGGAAGTAGAAAAAAGAGCGGTTGAGGAAATCGTAAGACAGATGGGTGCAACCGAAGTTTTCATTTTGGAAGAACCGATGGCAGCGGCGATTGGCGCCGGAATGCCGGTTGACGGAACGAACGGCTGCATGATTGCAGACATCGGCGGCGGCACGACAGATGTAGCGATTATCGCGCTGGGCGGCGTCGTAACCAGCACATCAATCAGACATGCGGGCGACAAGATGAATGAAGCCATCATTCAATATATGAGAAAAAGACATGCACTCCTGATTGGTGAACATACAGCGGAGGCCCTGAAAATTAACATCGGATGCGCTTGCATGGACGAAGACGAAAACGGAAATGAAATTATTCAAACGATGAGTGCAAGAGGCAGAGACATTATTTCAGGCCTTCCGAAGACTTTAATAGTGACGAACAAAGACATGATGATTGCGCTTCAGGAATCCCTGGACATTATTGTGGATGCCGTAAAAACAACAATCGAAAAAGCACCGCCTGAAATCGCAGCTGATATTGCAGAGCGCGGAATGATGCTTTCCGGCGGTGGCGGAAAAATTCACAATCTGGATAAATTGATTACGAAGAGAACCGAGATGAGTGTTACTGTGGCAGATAACGCTTTTGAAGCAGTAGCTGTGGGAACCGGGATGAGTCTCGAGGACATTGAGAAGCTGAAGGTTTATGCCCAAAACGGCAAAAAGAGATAGAAAATTATGAGATGGATCAGAGAACATAAATTAATATCGTCGCTGCTTGCGATTTTGCTGGCACTTGTCATTATATTTGCTGTTTCCGTGATTGGAATGGGAAATGATAATTTAGCGACTGATGCTGTAAATAAGGGGACAAATGCAGTTTCCGGAGGGCTGTCAGTCGTCGCGGAAACAATAAAAAAGAATGTAACAGGGATTTTTTCCTATAAAAAACTGCAAAAGGAAATTGAAAATTTGCAGGAGGAAAATACGGATCTGCGCCGTCAGCTTGCGGAGGCAAAAATTGAAAGAGAGCAGCTTGACCAGTTGGAAGAACTGGCAAATGTTCTGAATTTTGATTATACGAAGAAAAAATTTAAGCTTGTTTCTGCTGATGTTACATCGCTGGACGGTTCAAACTGGACGAATGTTTTCACCATTAACATCGGAAGTGAGAGCGGCGTGGAAGTCGGAGATGCGGTTGTGAATGGCATGGGGCTAATTGGAAAGATTCAGGATACCGGCAAAGGCTGGTCGAAGGTCGTTTCCATCATTGATGACGACAGTAAAGTCAGCTTTAAGCTTGCCAGAGACACGAAACAGCTTGGCGTGGTGGAAGGAAATTCCCTTGGCGAAATCAGCGGTTATATGCTTGATAGTGAATCGCTTGTATCGCAGGGAGATATTATCATCACATCGGGACTTGGGACCTATCCGGAAGGTCTGGAAATCGGCAATGTCAAGGATGTGGCATATAACAGCAACACACTGCTGAAAGAAATCACGGTAGAGCCTGCTGTGAATTTTAAAAATTTGGAAAAGGTTTCGGTGATTTTATGAATATGAAGTACTGGAAAGCAGGGCTATTGTTTTTAGCGGCGTTTTTCGTACAGACATCTCTGCTGAACCTGATTGGCATTGTGGGATATACGCCTAATTTGATACTTTGCATGGTTGTGGTACTTTCGTTTCTCTATGAGAATGAGATGTACGGTGTCGTTTTCGGAGCGGTATTTGGCTTGCTTTACGACATCTGCTACAGCAGTGTCATCGGACCGACGGCAATTTCGCTGGTGCTGGTTGCAATCCTTATTTTGATATTGAGAGAATACGCGAATATTGAAAATATTGTGAACATGTGGGTTATATCTGCAGTTTCCATAGTGCTTTATTATGGATTAAACTGGGGACTTTTCCATATGTCCGGAAATCCTATCGGCTTTGTTTATGTTATAAAACACTTGCTGGGGGTATTTCTTTATTCTTTTGCAGTTGTTACTTTAATCTATTTGATTTTAATAAGAAAAGCGGTAAGACACCGCAGAGACAGGTATTTCAAATGAACAAAAAACTACTTGGTTCCAGATATTATCAAATAATCGTACTGGTATCAATCCTTATGCTTTTGCTTTGCATAAGGCTTTTTGTACTGACTGTCATGCAGGAGGAAAAATGGGCGGAGGCTGCGCAGAGCCAGAACACCAAGGAAGTCGTAACTTCGGCGCCACGTGGAGAAATTTTAGACCGGTACGGAAGATTGCTTGCGGGAAACAAGCAGATTTTTACTGTGACCTTTAATGTCAGCGGAATGCAGACAGAGGAAATCAATCAGTCCTGTTATTCGCTCGTAAAGCTTTTGGAAAAGAACGGCGACGAATATGTAGATAATTTCCCGATTAAAATTAACAAAAAAGGAAAATTCTATTATACTTATGATTCCGATAAAAGAAAGTGGCTGAAGTCTCTGGGGCTGTCCAAGGACGCCACGCCGGAAGAGGCTTTAAACAAGCTGAGGCAGAAGTATGAAATTGACCCGAAGCTCGACCGTTTCGAGGCTGTCAATGAATTACAGGAGACATACGGCGTATGGCCTCCGATTATTACGAAAAGCATGACCTTTTCATACGATTCGAAGAAAGAAAGCTTTATCAGCAAATACGACCTCTATGTGACGGAAAACGATGAGGAGGGCAAAAGCACAAAAAGAACGGATTTAAGCGCGGAGGAAGCCTTCCGCGCCCTGCGTGAAAAATACAGCATCGACGAGAGCCTTTCCGACAAAGAAGCTCGGAAAATTTTTGTCGTGCGTGAAGAAATAAAAAATATCGGTTATAACAAATATCGCTCCAGCACGATTGCTTCCGATGTGAGTGATGAAACAGTTGCTTATATCGAAGAAATGGGCGATGTACTGAAGGGCGTAGAAATTGCCTCGGAGACGGTAAGATACTACCCGAACGGCAAACTGCTTTCCCATGCAATCGGATATATGGGAAGCATTTCGGATGCGCAGTATGAAGAGTATGTAACGGAAAAGGGCTATAGCAGCGACGATTTAATCGGCAAGGACGGAATTGAAGCGAGCATGGAAGACAAGCTGCGCGGAACCGATGGCGTGAAGAGCATCCTCGTAAATAGTGCAGGCGATTATATTGAAACCATCAGCGAGACCGAGCCGGTTGCGGGGCAGGACGTTTATCTTACGATTGACAGTGCCCTGCAGAAGGTCGCAGAAAAGAGCCTGAAGAACTGTATTAAAGCTGTACAGACGGGCGGCATTTTTAAGAGCAAATACGGAAATCGCACGATGCGGAGATATGCAAACTGTAAGTCAGGTGCGGTTGTAGCAATTGATGTAGAGACAGGCGATGTTCTTGCGATGGCAAGCTACCCGGATTTCGATCCGAACCTGTTTGCCGAAGGAATTTCAACGAAGGACTGGGCATCGGTACAGAGCACGAATCCGAGAGATCCGCTTGCACCGACGCCATTATATAACATTGCCACGAGCAGTGCGGTGCAGCCGGGTTCGACATTTAAGCCGATTACCGCGGTTGCGGCGCTTCAGTGCGGGCTGGACCCGAACAGAAGAATTTATGACGGAAATTATATCGAGCTTGGTGGAAGAAAGTTCGGCTGCAGTAATTACAACAGCGGACTGGGTTCGCACGGATATGAAACGCTGGCAGTCGGTATTCAGAACTCCTGCAACTACTATTTCTACTGCATCGGTACCGGTATCGACTGGAACAACAAATCTTCTTTAGGATACAAGGGTAAGGGCATCAGCATCGAAAAGATTATGAGCGTGGCGAAGGAATTCGGACTCGGACAAAAAACCGGAGTTGAGCTCTATGAGGTGACGACACCGCTTGCATCCAAAGAAAGAAAGCTGCAGTCCATGAAAAATTCGCTTTGGAGTGCATTATATTACAGCGGAAATAAATACTGGCCGAAATCGACGACTTCGGACGATGAGAAATTCCGCGCTGAAATTGATACGATTACAAGCTGGATGGAAGAAAACCCGGACAGAGATGTCATTATCAAGCGGATTACCGAGCAGACGACTGTTAAGAAGTCAAAGGTTGAAACCCTTACGGATGTCTGCAAATATTCCTATTTCAATCAGGCAGAGTGGGGTACCGGTGACGCATTCAACATTTCCATCGGACAGGGCGATAATGCCTATACGCCGCTTCAGCTTGCAAACTACATTGCAACGCTCGGAAACGACGGAAAGCGTAATCAGGTCAGCATCGTTAA
>CABQMM010000149.1 GCA_902465215.1 uncultured Bacillota bacterium | reverse complement strand
AGGCGATGGTTAAGACAATCATCGTTTTTTTATTATAAAAATCATTCTTTTCATCCTTTACCGGGCGGTGCCGAAGGCTGACATCGCCCGCTGGGGCAAAGAAAATCCATAGATACGAGGAAGAACCATGAACCAGAGAGAACTGAAAGAGCGCATAAAAAGCGACCCGAATCTGACAGGCGGAGAAAAGGCAAGGAAACTGCATGAAGTCAGCGAGCCGTATCGAGCACTGAGTGACGAAGAGCTTCTGCAGCTTGTGCGGGACTTCGTGGCAGAAAACAATCGGCTTCCGGAGCGCAGGGATTTGCTTTATGATACGGTGCTTAAGGAACGCTTCGGCCCGTGGGGAAGAATGCTCGAAAAGGCAGGCGTGAAAGAGGTCGCCTACTCCTATTTGGAGAGACGGCGCAGAAGACAGGAAAAACGCGCGCGGCATAAGGAATACCGCAGGCAGATTCGCGAGCAGCAGGCGGCGGAAGCAGCGCAAGGAGAAGCCGTGCAGGTAAATGCCGCAGAATAACGGAACACTACATAAACAAGGTGTTTACATAGATTATCGCAAACGGGCAGAGCAAGGCAATCAGGCTGAGCCACCCTGACACGAAATACGAAGAAAGGAAATGAGAAAAGGAATGAAGAAAACACAAAACTTTATTTTCAAAAAAGCACTCGTCGTACTCATGGCCGTGATGATGATATTCACCATGATGCCGAGCATGGCATGGGCGGATGGCGAGGCTAACATTACGTTAGACAAGACCACGCTTAGTTTGATGGTTGGAGATACTCAGACATTGACAGCAACAACCTCATCAGCAGGCGAGACAGTAACATGGACGACTTCTAACGATAAGGTTGCGACAGTAGAGAATGGCACTGTAACCGCAATCGCAATCGGGACAGCAACGATAACCGCAACGGATAGCACAGGGGCTACGGCAACATGTGAAGTCAGTATTCTTAAATGGGAACTTAGTACAGACGGCACGCTGACTATCAGCGGCACAGGGGCGATGGAAGACTATAAGTCAGCAAGTAAGAGACCTTGGCATGCAAATAAAGAGCAAATTCAGAAGGTTTGTATAGAGAATGGCGTAACCAGCGTCGCAAAACACGCCTTCAATGGCTGTACTAATTTGCAAAATGTTACATTGGGAAATAGCATTGTTTCTATTGGCAGCTCTGCGTTTAGAAATTGTTCTTCATTGACAGCAATCTCTCTGCCAGAGACTCTGACGAAGATAGGTGGCATGGCATTTATGGGTTGCATTGCATTAAAGAAAGTTACAATCCCGAAAGCAGTTACAGTGGTATCTGGAGGTGCATTTAATGACTGCACAAGCTTGGAAACATTGACTCTTGAAAATAAAGTGACTGAAGACAGCCTGCCAACAATCAATGAACCTTATGGTACATATATTGATGGGTGTACCTCGTTGCAAAATGTGATAATGACAAACGCCGAGAACGAAGTTGAGGCTGAAAATGGTGTTTTCTATTCCAAGGGTAGAACAACATTGCTTCGTTGTCTCCAGTCAAAAAAAGGTGAAGTAACGGTTCCGAATACTGTTAAGACAATAAAGGAAAACGCATTTAATAAATGCAGCGCGTTAGAGAAGCTGATCCTGCCGGAAACAATAGAAACGGCATATAACGGTATATTATTTAACTGCCCAAGTTTATGGTATGTCGAATTGAAAGGTGTGACAGAGATTGTCAGGTTTGCATTTGATGGTTGTACTGCACTTGATCAACTCGTGCTGCCTGCATGCTTAACAAGCTATGCAGAAACAAGTGTGACACCGAAACTGATTTGTTTCCGAGGTACTAAAGCACAATGGGAAGCAGCTACGACAGAGACTGTGAGAACGAAGCTGGCAGATAAAGGCACCGTCGTGGTATATAATTATGACGACCAAACCGGAGCAGATGCTACCATTACCGTGCAGCCTGACGCAAGTGTAAACATTGGGCTGGGACAGACAAAATACCTTTCGGTGATTGTTAGCGAAGACGAGAGAACACAGTATTACTACAGATGGTTCAAAAAAACAGCTACCGAAACAGAGAAAGTTTCAAACCTTTCCGAAGATGCAAGATACAAGGTAGACAGCAGCACGAAAGGCATTACGAATTACTATTGTGAAGTTGTGACTGTCAAGGACGGAAAGACTGCGGTGACAAAATCGAGTGAGGCAGAGGTTACGGTAGGCGATTTGCAGGCTAAATTCAGCGGAGGCAGTGGCACGCAGGCTGACCCTTATCAACTCGCAACACCTGAGAATATGTCCGAATTAGCCGGACTTGTAAACTCGGGAATATCGTTTTCAGGTAAGTATTTCAAGCTCACGGCTGATATTACTTTGCCTGACAATTGGAAACCGATAGGCTGCAAGATAAATTCAAATACAGGCATTGAGGCAGGCAAAAATCTCTATGCTTTCTCAGGAACGATTGACGGTGTGAAGGCTGACGGCGCAGGTAATTATACACTGACTGTTCCGAAAGATGGTCTGCCACTGCTGGGTTATGTAAAAGGTGCGACGGTAAAGAACCTGAATCTTGACGGGGAAAGAATCAACGGCTACGGACTTGTCAACAATTTTGAGGGCGTTGGACTTTCTGGTAACGCAATCACGATTGACAATGTAACCATTAAATCCGGAACAAACATTGTGAAGTCAGGACTGCTTGGTGCAAATATTACTGAAAATCCATACGCAGGAGCCAGTGCAGAATTCGTCGCAACCATTCGCAACTGTACCATCGAGGCGGGTGCGGTAATCGGCTGTGACGGAGATCAAAACATGATCGGCGGCTTTGCGGGCCGTATGCAGGGAACAATTGAGAACTGCAAGAACTACGGAACGGTAAAAGGTAAAAATGTTGTCGGCGGTATTATCGGCACCAGAGATAACGCTTTAAAGACATGCACGGTAAAGAATTGCGGTTTTTATGGCAGCGTAAGTGGTGAAGAAAATGTCGGTGGTATTGTCGGAAGCGGATATATGACGAATAATACGCAGACTGCATCCGCACCGAACGGTCAGCGAATCAATATTCTTTCTTGCACGGTAGGTGAAGAGGCAAGCGTTACCGGAAAAACAAATGTCGGCGGTATCCTCGGCAGCGATCTCTATGTCGCACAGGTTTGGGATAATGTAACCTATTCGCTTGTTGGAAATTCCTTTAGCGGAAAAATCAGCGGAAAGACAAATGTCGGTGGTATTATCGGATTTTATGACAGCTTGAACAAGTATGACAATATCGCAGGTAACTTCTATAAGACAGGCTGCGGTGCCACGAAGGGTATTGGCACTGTAAAATATGTAGATACCAATGCGAAAAAACCGACGAAGGTAAGCGGCACAACTTATATCAATACAGAATTTAGTGTGCTCGAATGCCCTGCCGTGGAAGGATGCAAGTGGCAGGTAGGACACAATCGGACGGATGATCCGCTCGGCACCGATGCGAATAGACTTGCAGAAGCGGTAGAAACGATCCCGACAGATCCGATTTGCTATGAGCTTACCGTGAAGGGTACCGTAAAAGATCATTATGTCAATGATGAGCTTGATTTAACAGGACTGACATTCACTGCAAAGTGGACAGACGGAACGACAACCAACCCGATATTCGGTACAGGCGAGGATAATGTGAAAGCAACAGGCTATGATAAAACCAGCCATTCTATTCAGACAGTAATTCTGTCCTACGGTTATGCGCAGACAACGATTCAGGTTGCTGTCAAACAGAAGGGATCAACAAGCAAACCGGAAGAAGATAAGCTGAATGTCAGCTTCACACTCCTCGGCGACAGCAAACATGACGAAGCAAATCAGGACGGCGGCCCGCACGGCTTAGCTTTGAAAAAACTGGATACATGGCTGGATACAAAGTCATACGAAGTAGCTTTGAACTCGACTGTTTGGGATTTGATGCAGCAAATAGATAAGGACAACGACAACCTCAGTTTCAATTCAAAGGGAACGAAATACGGAATCTATATCTATTCTGTAACCTACAATGGCAAAGAACTTGGCGAGTTTGACAACGGCAAGAACTCCGGCTGGATGTATACCGTAAACGGTAAGCATCCGGAAGTGGGCGTGGGCTCCAGATTCTTAAATAATGGAGATGTTGTAGTTTTCCACTATACTGACGACTACACGAAGGAAGAAGGCTCCGAAAAGTGGAATACTCCGGGCGGCGTGGTTGAAGAAGTCAAAGATGTTACCACTGACACTAAAGCTGGAACAACAACTGCTCCAACCGATGTCAAGGTAAGCGAAAAGACAAACGCTGACGGAACGAAGACAAAGGTTGCCGAAGTCAAGGTTTCTGCTGACAATCAGAAGGAAGTTCTGAAACAGGCGAAAGCAAGCAAGTCGAAGGAAATCATTTTGAATGTTTCCAGCAAATCTGTTGGCGATGCGACGAAAGCAGATGTAACGCTTGATAAGAGCTTCATCGACTCCATCGTAAAAGACACCGACGCGAAACTGACAATCCGAACACCGTTTGGCGATAAGACTTACACGCAGGAAGAGCTGAAAGCAATGTCTGA
>CABQMM010000148.1 GCA_902465215.1 uncultured Bacillota bacterium | reverse complement strand
GAGGACGGCATGGAAATGGGCCGTGCACAGGTCATGCAGGCAGAAGCAGCCGGCATTGCACCGGATGTGCGCATGAATCCAATCCTCCTTAAACCGACCAACGATGTGGGCAGTCAGGTTATCGTCAATGGAGAGGTGCTGGGGACTATGAGTGCTCGCGACTACTTCGCCTTTAAGCATAAGCTGGTGCCGGACGTGATGAAAGCCTTCAACGAACTCAGCACTGAAAACGATATCATTGTGATCGAAGGTGCAGGAAGCCCCGCAGAGGTAAACCTGAAAGACGAAGATATCGTCAATATGGGCATGGCGAAAATGGCAAAAGCACCGGTACTTCTGGTTGGCGATATCGACCGTGGCGGCGTATTTGCACAGCTGATCGGCACTGTCAGTCTACTGGAAAAGGACGAAAAGAAGATGGTCAAAGGCCTAATCATCAACAAATTCCGTGGCGACAAAACCATTCTCGACCCGGGCATTGCGATTTTGGAAGAAAAGTCCGGCATCGATGTAGTCGGTGTAGCACCATATCTGCAGATTGACATCGAAGACGAAGACAGCCTCAGCGAGAGACTGGATTTTCGCGGAAATGGCGATACGGCGGCTCTCATTGATATTGCTGTCATCCGTCTGCCACGCATTTCTAACTTCACAGACTTGAACGTGATGGAAACCATTCCCGGCGTCAGCGTGCGCTATGTCAAAAACGCACAAGAACTGAAAGATCCGGATATGATCGTGCTTCCGGGATCGAAAAATACCATTTCGGATTTATTGTGGATGCGTCAGAACGGACTGGAAGCAGTCATACTGAAACAGGCAGGCATCGGCAAAGTGGTTTTCGGCATTTGCGGCGGATTCCAAATGTTAGGTGAAACCCTTGCTGACCCATTGGGCATCGAAACCTCCGGTGAAGTCAGAGGCATGGGCTTGCTGCCGATCGACACCGTCTTTTTAGATGAAAAGACCAGAACCCGGGTGACCGGCAGTTTTCTTACCGGAGACACTATTTTTGACAGCTTGAAGGATCAAAAACTGGAAGCAGAAGGATACGAGATCCACATGGGGCAGTCGACCTTAAAAGCAGGCGCAAAACATCTGCTCTCGCTTACGGATGCGGTCACAGGACAGACCAAGCAGGACGGTGCTTACAAAGGAAATGTATTCGGGTCTTACGTCCACGGCATTTTCGACGGAGCAGGGATTGCGCGGACGGTTATTCAGGCATTAGCTGAAAAAAAAGGCGTACAGATGGGGGATATAGGCAGTATGACCTACACCGAATACAAAGAAACCCAGTACGATCTGTTGGCAGCAAGCCTGCGGGAATATCTGAATATGGAGAAGATCTATCGGATTTTAGAAACCGGTATTGATGAATAAGAGGAAGCGGAAAGAATGATGAATTTCAGAGAGAAAATAGAAGAAGTAAAACCGAGAGAAATCGAAGAAAAAAGCTTTGCCATTATCAGCGAAGAGCTGGGGACAAGAGATTTTGCACCGAACACGGAGCTGATCGTCAAACGTTGCATCCACACTTCCGCTGACTTTGATTACGCTGACAACCTGTGCTTTTCGCAGGATGCAGCGGTGAAGGCCATGACAGCCATCAAACGGGGTGTGTCGGTGGTGACCGATACCAATATGGCGAAAGCCGGAATCAACAAAGTATCCCTCGCTAAATACGGCGGCACCGTCCACTGCTTTATGGCGGACCCGGATGTGGCAGAAGCAGCCAGACGGCACGGCACCACCCGTGCCAGCGAAAGCATGAAAAAAGCAGCCGGTCTCGGGGAGCCGTTTATCTATGCCATTGGCAATGCACCGACGGCACTGGTCAGCCTGTACGACCTGATACAAGAGGGAAAAGTCAAGCCGGAGCTGATTATCGGCGTGCCGGTCGGTTTTGTCAACGTCGTCCAGTCCAAGGAACTGATTATGAGCGCAGATGTGCCTTACATCGTGGCACGTGGCCGAAAAGGCGGAAGCAATATCGCCGCCTGCATCGTCAATGCCTTGCTATATATGATTGATAATGATAGATATTATTGGACAGATAAAAAAATATGACTTGGTAGTTTTCAGGCTATCAAGTCATTTTGTCTAAAAAAACATAATGTCGTAAATCGGCATGTAAGTGATTTTACCTTTGTGGGTGATTTCTCTTTCGTTTGAAAGCACAACGGCTTTCTTGATATGGTATTCCTCGTTTTGCACGAAAGCATTTAATGCACTATGGATAGTATAATCTTTGCCGGATTTGACCTTAATCGGTACGACGGAAAGGCTGCCGTACAAAATACCCGAAAGAATCCCGACATGGCGGACAATATATGTTTTGCCGACCTGCCGGGCACCGTCAATCAGTAAAATTTTATTCGTGTCGCTCTTTAGATGTTCTTCAATCAAAGATGAAATCTTTCGGTATAACATGATGCTACCTCTCAATTCTAACTTTTCAATATAATCTTACATCAAATATTCTGACTTTTCAATAAAAAATTACAATCATTTTTCTGACTTTTCAAAAAACGATATCTGAAAGAATTTGCGCCGTTTCAACCTTGGCATGAGAATTGCTTATTTATACGCAGGAGGTGGCGGTACATTATGAACATAGAAAAATTTTACGCGACATTGGACGGCTTTTTTGCAGAAAAGAAGATTGATAAGGCTGAGCTGTTTTTGAAAGAAACTCTGCGTGAAGCAGAGGCAGAGGAGAATTTTGGACTTATAATCGCAGCATACAACGAACTGGGCGGACTTTACCGCGTCCTTTCGCGGTATGATGAGGGTGTGCCCCTGTATGAAAAAGCACTGGAGAATCTCCAAAGAATCGGAGAGGCGGGGAGCGAAAATTATGCAACAACGCTGATAAACTATGCGACGATTCTGAGCATGAGCGGAAGGTATGAATCCGCACTTGAAAAATATAAGGATGTTGTGAAAATCTTGCAGATAAACGGCGCAGAGGGTGACTATCGCATGGCGGCGCTGTATAATAATATGAGCGGTCTTTATCAGGCGAAGGGGGATTTTAATGCCGCTGCGGCATATTTGCACAAAGCCCTGCTGATTTTGAAAAACTTAACGGACGCTGAAATTGAAACTGCTGTCAGCTGCAGCAATCTTGCAAGTATTTACATTGTGCTGGGAAACATGCAGGATGCGGAAAACTATGCGAAGCAGGCTGTTGAAATCTTTCATGCGGAAGCAGCAGAAGACGATGTTCACTACTCTGCGGCACTTTGCACATTGGGCGAGGTGTATTTCGCAAAGGGCGAGTATGCGGAGGCGGAGGAACTGTTTTCTGAGGCTTTGCGCTTGATTGCCCGGGATTACGGCACATCAAATGACAGCTACAGGGTGGTAGAAAAAAACTTGAATCTGTGCAGAATTCCAAAAGCTGTGTCTGCGGGTTTTGGCGTATCAAGGGGTTTGATTATCCGGGCGTTTTGAAGAGCGGCGCGCTACTGCACCGAAAACTTCTTTGTGGCGTTGACGTACTGCATCAGCATGTCGAGGTTTACATAGTAGTAGGAAAACTTGTCTTTCTTTTTGATTTCTACAAGACCGGATTCCACCAGCTTTTTCATATGCTGCGAAACAGTCGCCTGCGCGTAGTCAAAATGTTCAACAAGGTCTTTGTTGCAGACGGTCACCATCGCGCAGTTTGCTTGCATGATATAGCGAAACATGCGGATGCGCGCCGGATGCGCGAGCACGTCGGAAACGGTCGCAATCAGTGTGATTTCCGCATCCTGCATATCGTCTTAATCTTTTCTGATTCTCATAGGTATCGTCCTTTCTTTGGCAGAAGCCACCTCCTTATTATGACGGAAACCGCGCTGATTTTCAAGAGAAGAATGAAATAAGGCGCTCTTAACCTTCGATACCTAAGTATTTAAGCCTTCTCCACAAGGTTACCCTGCTGATTCCCAAACTTTCGGCAGCCTTTGTATGATTCCAGTTGCTAGACATTATCTCTCTTGCTGGCAACAATGATTTCAATTTCTTAATTTAATGCGCGGAAATTTACAAATTTCCTTTTATTTTTCATGGATTCATTCTGTTAATGAAAATTTTATTGACAAAAAGGAATGTAGATGCTAAAATTGGGTTAACCAATTAAGGGGGATGAAGAATTTCTATGGAAGATGATCGGTTGTTATATCAGCAGACTATAGATAAGATATATGAATTAATTGATAGCGGCAGTGTGGAGCCGGGAGAGAGATTCCCGCCAGAGAGGCAACTCACACAAAGATGGGGAGTGAGTAGAAACACTTTGAGAGACGCTTTTCACATTTTAGAGCATAGAGGGCTCATCGTGTCTAAGCATGGAAGCGGGAGATACTTGAGAAAAAAAGGGGAGCATACGGAAGCGAAAGGAACAATAACTACCCATTTTGATAATGTTTCTCAAAATTTAGAAAGATATTCACTTTGTGATATATACTATACAAGACAACTTCTTGAACCAAAAATCGTTGAAAATGTAGCTAGAAGTGCCTCGGAGGAAACAATTAAATCCATTAGAAAGGGATTTGAGGCGTATTCAAAAATACTAACTGAAAGCGGTAAAACTGA
>CABQMM010000147.1 GCA_902465215.1 uncultured Bacillota bacterium | reverse complement strand
TCTGACGACGGTAGCGGGCTTAAGCCCGGCGGTGGCAGGCGCAATCTGCGGAGCCGGTTCGATCTGGGAAGCACTCTGCGCGCCGATTGTCGGATTCGAGTCTGACCATGCAATCACGCGCTACGGAAAGCGTAAACCATTCCTGCTCGGAGCGGCGATACCGGTTGTGGTGATTACGACGCTTTTGTTTACGAGTTTTGACGCGCCGCCTGCGGTGAAGGTGGTATATTATCTGGTTATGGTTCTGGCATACTGGACCTGCTTTTCTTCGTTCTTCGTGCCGTATATGGCATGGGGGTCGGAACTGACGGATGACTATAACGAGAGAACGGTTCTGCGTTCCTTTTCCTATATCTTTAACCAGGTCGGCATGTGTGTCGGCATGGTACTGCCGTCAGTGCTGGTGGATCTATGTGCACAAAAGGGCAAAAGCCTTTCCTTTTCGTGGACGCTGGTCGGCTTTGTCGTTGGAATCTGCGGAGCAGCGGCACTCTTCATCTGCGCGTGGTCCATCAAAAATGACGATAAAAAAGATTTCGTGAAGCCGAAGAAAAAACGCGAAAATCTGCTTGCAGCTTACGGAACAATGTTCCGCGAATATCTGCAGCTGTTGAAAATGAAGCCGGTACAGATTATCATCGGCTCCAGCCTTGCGTATCTGATTGCAAACATCACGTTCTCGTCCGACCGTGTATTCTTTATGACTTTCAACATGGGAATGAGCGAGAAACAGATTTCCGCAGTGCTGCTTCTGATTACGGCGGCAGGCGTTGCAACCGTGCCGTTTATCGCAAAAATCGGAACGAAGGTTGACAAAAAAGATCTGTTTAAAACCGTTATGGCAGCTTGCGGCATTCTGATGATTGCGGCAAGAATCATCGGGATTGAGTCCTGGGGCATGATGATTTTCGTCTGCATGCTCTATGCGGCGGCAAATGCAACCTACTGGCAGCTTATGCCGTCGATGATTTACGATGTGTGTGAAGTGGAGGAACTTCTGTCCGGAACCAAGCACTCCGGAGCGGTGATTTCGCTGCAGGCTTTGTCGGAATCTATTTCGATTGCAGTTGGACTGCAGATGCTCGGCATCGTGCTGCAACTTGCGGGATTTAACAATGAAAGCGCGGTGCAGACACCGCTTGCCCTTGAGTGGGTACAGAATGCCTTCGCCGTAATTCCGGGTGCAGCCATGATTTTGGTCGCTTTAATTATCCGCAAATCCAATCTGACGAAGGATGTTTTCAACCGCGTCAAGGAAGCTTTGGCGAGAAGATATGCTGGAGAAGATGTGGATATTACCGAGTTTGAAGAGATTTTTGAGTAACGGATTTTGATAAAATGTAAATAAGATAATAAGTCTTAGATAAATAAAGAACAAAAACCCCGGCAGTCTGCGGCGCTATAGAAGCAACGGCAAACTTGCCGGGATTTTTCTTTTTTTCAGTTTCGCTTTTTGAGGACTTCCCTAAAAAGCTTTAGTTTTTCAGACTCTGCATCGGGGCAGGAATTCTGCCGCCGCGGTGAATCATTTTCGCAGAAGACTGCGTATGAAGCTTCATAACCGGACCGTTTCCGAGCAGTCCACCGAAGTCGAGTTCCTGACCTTCTTCCAGTCCAATCGCAGGAATAATGCGGACTGCGGTTGTCTTGGAGTTCACCATGCCGATTGCTGCTTCGTCAGCGATAATTGCCGAAATGGTTTCTGCCGGAGTTTCGCCCGGAATGACAATCATATCAAGGCCAACCGAGCACACAGCGGTCATCGCTTCAAGTTTCTCGATGCCGAGGCATCCGGTTCTGGCAGCGTTTATCATGCCTGCGTCCTCGGTAACCGGAATGAAAGCACCGGATAATCCGCCGACGGAAGAGGACGCCATAACGCCGCCTTTTTTCACTGCGTCGTTAAGCATTGCGAGCGCTGCGGTCGTGCCATGCGTTCCGCACTGCTCGAGGCCGATTTCTTCAAGAATATATGCAACCGAATCACCGACGGCAGGGGTCGGCGCCAAAGATAAGTCGATGATGCCGAAAGGCACGCCGAGCATACGGGATGCCTCTGTTCCTACAAGCTGTCCCATACGCGTAATCTTAAAAGCAGTTTTCTTAATCAGTTCCGCTACTTCGTGCAGCGGTGCGTCATCCGGAAGCTTCGCCAGAGCTGCACGCACAACGCCCGGGCCGGAAACGCCGACATTGAGTACGACATCCGGTTCACCTACGCCGTGGAAAGCACCTGCCATGAATGGATTATCCTCCGGCGCATTGCAGAACACGACGAGTTTCGCAGCACCGATGCACTGATTGTCCTTCGTCAGCTCTGAAGCCTTTCTGACAACCTCACCCATCATTGCAACTGCGTCCATATTGATTCCGGCTTTCGTGGAGCCGATGTTGACCGACGAACATACGAATTCGGTTTCGGCAAGCGCACGAGGTATCGCTTCAATCAGTTGGCGGTCACCCGCGCTGAAGCCTTTCTGTACCAAAGCACTGAAGCCGCCGATAAAGTTTACGCCGACCGCTTTAGCAGCACGGTCCAGCGTTTTCGCATATTTCACCGGATCGCCGCCGCTGACTGCAACAAGCATGGAGATCGGCGTTACGCTGATTCTTTTATTGACAATCGGAATTCCATATTTCTTTTCGATGAACTCACCGGTCGCAACCAGATCCTTCGCATGCGAATAAATTTTGTTGTAAATCTTCTCGCAGGAGCGGTCGATGTCACTGTCGGCGCAGTCCAGAAGTGAAATTCCCATTGTGATTGTACGAATATCCAGGTTTTCCTCCTGAATCATCGTGATTGTTTCCATAATATCGTTAAAATTTAACATTTAAAAGCCTCCGTTTTCTGTTTTGTTTGTTTTAAGGTATCCTCGGCGGTGCTAAATTCTGTGCATGGAATTGAAAATATCCTCATGCATAACGTGTACTACCATGTCGGGAACGGATTCTTTCAGGCTCTTTTGAAGTGCCTCGATTTCGCAGGTCATTTTGCTGATGTCGATGACCATTACCATGCAAAAATAACCGTCCAGAATCGACTGTGTTACTTCTAAAACATTTGCGTATTTGTCTGCGCAAGCGGTTGACACGCGGGCAAGAATGCCGACCATATCTTTACCGATTACTGTTACTACTGCTTTCATTTTGTATCTCCTTTTTTCAATAAATATTCATTGTCCTTCAAAGCCGGATTGACGGCATAGCCAAGCGTAAGCTGCGGATATTTCTCCGCAAAATACCTGCGGTTTGCAGCGCCATGTCCGAACATATTATTATAGCATTTTTCATTTGACATGAAAAGTACAGAGGAAGAAAATCCGTTGTTTTTTTGCAAAAACCCCGTAAGCTGCGCTTCCATTCGCTCTCTGGCAATTCTGCCTTCTACAAGCTGGCGGAATGCCGGATGAAAGGCGGTCTCGCTTGACATAATATCGCTGGATTTCAGACCCACGCGGATAATATTTATGCCCGCTTCCTCTAAAATTTCATACATCGCTTTGGTCCTAAGCACCGCTTCCTCTTCGTCAAGGGGCGTGTAGCGGCCTTCCATGCAGGCATCGTAAAGCGCGGTGTCACGGATGACGACCGTTGGATAGAGTCTTGCGATTTCGGATCCGACTTTTACGGTCTCACGCGCCGAAAAGATGCATTTTTCCATCGTGTCGCCGGGCAGCCCAATCATAAGCTGAATGCCCAGCGTAAAGCCATAGTCCCGGATCATTTTCGCACTTTCATAGACGACGGCTGCATTGTGACCGCGTCCGGAAAGGGTTAAGACCTCCTCGTCAAACGACTGCACGCCAAGCTCGATGACATCCGCCCCGTAAGCCTTCAGATTATCCAAAATTTCTTCATTGATATAGTCGGGACGCGTAGAAAGGTGAATTTTATCGATCCTGCCCGCGTCCTTGTATTCCTTTGCAAGCGAAAGAAAGGCGCACTGCTCTTCAAGCGGAATTCCTGTAAAGGAACCGCCGAAAAAAGCAAGCTCAATCGTTTCGAGATGCATTTTTTCCAATGTGCTGAGGTGCTCTTCAATCGTGCGCCTTGCGCCGCTGACCGTAACATCACCGCTCCTTGCGGTAATACGCTTCTGATTGCAGAAAACGCAGTCATTCGGGCAGCCGCGATGCGAAATGAACACCGGAATAATCGCGTGCTTTTTCATAGTGGTGAATCCTTGCTTGTAAAAATTACATCTATTATACACGAAAACCCCAAAAGGGGCAAGCGCAGGAGAGAAAGTGCCTTTTTTGCTTTTTCCGGTATTTTCTGTGGCATTAAGGGAGCATTTATGTTAAAATAATGTAAAAAGGCAAAAGCAGAAAGGCGGAACCTGCATTTATGAATGGAATCGGAAACGACTGGGACAGCATACTTGCCGCGGAATTTGAAAAAGAATACTACGGGAAACTGCGGACTTTTTTGACAGAGGAATATGAAACGCAGAGGATTTATCCGCCGCAGCCGGATGTTTTCAACGCGCTGCGCTATTCTTCCTATGCCGATACGAAGGTCGTGATTTTAGGGCAGGATCCTTATCATCAGGAAGGGCAGGCGCACGGGCTTTGCTTTTCAGTAAAT
>CABQMM010000146.1 GCA_902465215.1 uncultured Bacillota bacterium | reverse complement strand
CGGAGACGGACTGTCCGTCCTTAACCGTATTGATTGCAGTGGAAATATCGTTCCATGCCTCAATTTTATACACCTTGTCGGTCGTGACGCTCACAATTTTATCATTTGGCTCAAGGCCTGCAAGCGCCGCGGGGCTTCCGCTCTCGACTTCGCCGAGTGTCGTCGTCGTAAAGCCGTAAATTCCCGCTATCAGGCACATAATCACAATCGCACAGGCAAGGTTCATCAGAGAGCCCGCCGCAAGGATAATGATTTTCTGCCACGGCTTCTTTCTTCCGAACGCCCGCTCATCGGTCGAGTCTTCATCCTCACCCTCCATCGCACAAAATCCTCCAATCGGAAGAAGCCGAATGCTGTGAAGAGTTTCTCCTTTTTGCTTTTTCCAAATCACCGGTCCCATGCCGAACGCAAATTCGTTGACCTTGACCCCGCATTTTTTCGCTGCAATGTAATGCCCCAGCTCATGCGGAAAAATCATAATGCAAAACAGTATAATCGCAAGAATTGCTGTCTTCATAAAATCTCCCTTGTTAATTTTCTCGTCTCTTTGTCGATTTCTAAAATACCCTCTAAATCCAAATTATATGCAGTTTTATGTGCATCGAGAATACATGCAAGTGTTTTTTCGATGTCCACAAAACGAATTTTCTCTTCCAAAAACGCCGCAACCAAAACTTCGTTTGCCGCATTCATAACCGCCGGGCAGCTTCCACCCCGTGCAATCGCTTCATATGCCAGCGAAATACAGCCAAACACCTCTGGATTCGGCTTTTCAAAAGTCAGATTCGAGCCTTCACCGAAAAAGTCAAGTTCGCGTTCCCCGTTTTTCAGCCTGTCCGGATAGCCTAACGCCAGACTGATTGGAATCCGCATGTCCGGCACGCCGAGCTGCGCGATTACCGAATTATCCATAAACTCCACTGCGGAATGCACGATGCTCTGCGGATGTACCAAAATCTGTATTTTTTCCGCTTCCACATCAAAGAGCCACCTGGCTTCAATCACCTCAAGGCCCTTGTTCATCATCGTCGCCGAATCGATTGTAATTTTCGCGCCCATCTTCCATTTCGGGTGCTTCAGAGCCTGCGCCAGCGTCACATTTTCAAGCTGTTCCTTTGTATAGCCCCTGAACGGTCCGCCGCTTGCCGTCAAAAGAATTTTCTTAACCGGTCGGTTTTGATTTCCTTCCAGACATTGAAAAATTGCGCTGTGTTCGCTGTCCACCGGCAGAAGCTTTACTCCCGCTTTCGCCGCTGCATCCATTACGAGTTCTCCTCCGGCAACCAGCGTTTCCTTGTTTGCGAGCGCAATGTCTTTTCCTGCCTGAATTGCCGCATAGGTCGGCGCAAGTCCGCGCATTCCCATCAGTGCGTTGAGAACCATGTCACATCCGCCCTCAGCTGCTTCAATCAGACCCTTTTCCCCCCATGAAAACTCCGTCCGCGGAAACTTTCGCATAAGATCGTGGGCGTCCTCTTCACGCTCTGTGACCGCAAAGGCAGGTCTGAACTTTTCAATCTGTTCCTCCAGCTTCTTTTTGTTTTTTCCGCAGGTCAGCGCCTCAACCCGAAACCTGTCCGGATGCGCTTTTATTACCTCAAGACTCTGCGTTCCGATGGAGCCGGTACTTCCCAATACAGTAATCTTTTTCATCTGTTTCTCCAACTAAACCCTTTTTTACAGCAAAACCGGCATCGCCTTCTGCGCCTCATTTACAAACAGAATGCAGTAATACACCATCGGTGCCGTAAAGAATACGCTGTCAAATCTGTCCAGAATTCCGCCATGCCCCGGTATGAGGCTGCCGTAGTCCTTGATGCCCATTTGTCTCTTGAATGCCGAAGCCGCAAGGTCGCCAAACTGTGCTACCACGCTTCCGACCACCGAAATAATCATGCATTCCGTCATCATGTCCGGAACGACAAGATACGCAAAGATTCCGCAAAAAACAATGCTTCCCAAAACACCGCCGACCGCGCCTTCTTTACTCTTCTTCGGACTCAGATGCGGACAAAGCTTATGCTTTCCGACTGCCATTCCCACGAAATACGCCATAATGTCCGTTCCGAATGATGCAAGGAACACAAGCCATATCAGGATGCTGTATTCGCTCCGGTCGATCAGCACAATGTGGAACGGAAAAAGTACACAGTACAGAATTCCAAGAAGAGTTGCTGACATATCCTCAAGTTTTCTTTCCTCAACATTGAATCCGTATATCATCGACCCCATAACCGCAAGCACAACCCAAAGCAAAATCAAAGACGGAATTCCCGGCGCAAGGATTTCCGCTGCATAAAGCAGCACAATCGCCGCATAGGCAAGTCCGTATGCCGGTCTGCTGCCGACTGCTTCATATCCTTTATAAAACTCGTGAACACCGATAAAACTTACGACGATGCAGGCTGCCATCAGCAGGTATCCGCCGAAATATACCAGGGCAATCAGCGGCAGCATGATGCATGCCGAAATGATTCTTGTCTTCATGTTTTTCACCTCTATCCTTTCCGTCCGCCGAATCTGCGGCTCCTGTGGCAAAATTCCCCGATTATTTTTTCAAACTCCTCCGGACTGAAATCCGGCCAAAGCGAATCCGTAAACGCAAATTCACTGTATGCCGCCTGCCAAAGCAGAAAGTTTGACAGACGCTGTTCTCCGCTTGTCCTGATAATCAAATCCGGATCGGGGATATTGCCGTTTTCATCACCTGTATACAGATATCTTGAAATCATTTCCTCATCGATATCTTCCGTGTTAATCCGTCCCGCGGCTGCTTCCTCCGCTGCTCGGCGGGCAGCCCTTGCGATTTCCGCACGGCTTCCGTAATTCAGCGCGATGTTGAACTGCAGCCCCGTATTGTCCTTCGTCGCATTCACAGCTTTTTCAATGCTCTTAACCGCAGACTGCGGCACCTTCTCATAGTCACCCAGCATATGCACCTTTACATTGTTTGCTGAAAGTTCCGCAAGCTCGCTTCCCACGAATTTAACGAGCAGATTGAAAATTCCGCCCACCTCTTCCTGCGAACGCTTCCAGTTTTCGGTTGAAAACGCATATACCGTTAAATACTTGATGCCCAGCACATCCGCCCTTTTGATAATCTCCTTCATGGTATACATACCCTGATTATGTCCGCTGAGCCTTGTTACCTTGTTCTTTTCCGCCCATCTGCCGTTTCCGTCCATGATGACCGCCACATGCCGCGGAATCTTCACTGATTCACTCATTCTGTCTCCTACAAAGAGTGTGGCTGCAAAAGCACAGCCACACAATCATTTCTTCTTAATATTTTTCCGCAAAAAGGCAAAATTAAACTTCCATGATTTCTTTGTCTTTCGCTGCGATGATGTCGTCGATTTCCTTCGTCGTCTTGTCCGTTGCCTTCTGAACATCGTCCAATGCCTTCTTCAGCTCGTCTTCCGTAATCTCATGGTTCTTTTCAAGTTTCTTCAGTTCGTCGTTTGCTTCTCTTCTGAGGTTTCTTACCGCAACCTTGCTGTCCTCGCCCATTTTCTTAACCGTCTTGGTGAGCTCTTTTCTTCTTTCTTCCGTAACCTGCGGAATCACAAGTCTCACGCACTTACCGTCGTTGGACGGGTTGATTCCGATATTGGCAATATTGATTGCCTTTTCGATTTCCGAGATGGACTTCGGGTCAAACGGCGTAATCATCAAAGTTCTCGGATCCGGAACCGAAATGTTCGACAGGTTCTTAAGCGGTGTCGGTGAACCGTAATAATCAACCATGACCTTGTCAAGGAGCGCAGGGTTTGCTCTTCCCGCTCTGACTGTGTTTAAGTCCTCTTTCAAAATCGATATCGTCTTCCTGCTTCTTTCTTCAAGATTTTTCTTAATGGTTTCCATCTTTTCCTCCTACTTTATAATCGTTCCTATCTTCTCGCCCTGAATGGCACGGAGCACATTTCCGTCCTCGGCGATTGCAAACACATGAATCATAATTCCGTTGTCCTTACACAGGGTTGCGGCCGTCAAATCCATCACCTTGAGGTCTTTTTCCACAACTTCCATAATTTCACAGCCTTTGGATTCAGTGCCGGGTCGCTGTCATAAACGCCGTCAATATTTTTTGCCAGCAAAATGACATCTGCGTCAATTTCCGCAGCTCGAAGCGCTGCTGCTGTGTCAGTTGAGAAGAACGGATTTCCCGTTCCTGCTCCGAAAATTACCACATCGCCGTGGTCGAGATGGCTGAGTGCTCTTCTTCTTGCATACGGCTCTGCGATTTCCTTCATTTCGATTGCGGTCTGTACCTTCGCGTCAACGCCCAGTGCCAGAAATGCGTCCTGAAGCGCCAGCGAATTCATCACGGTTGCCAGCATCCCCATATAGTCTGCCGTCGCGCGGTCCATATCCTTGCTGGTTCTGCCTCTCCAGAAGTTGCCGCCGCCGACAACGATTGCCACCTGCACACCCAGATCGTGAATTTCCTTGACTTCTTTGGCAACCTTTCGGGTCATTTCTTCATTGATTCCGAAACGCTGCTCACCCGCAAGCGCCTCTCCGCTGATTTTCAGTAAAACTCTTTTGTATATGGGTTTCATCCGCTACCTCCCGGGAAATTATCTTTGTTCTCTTTAATC
>CABQMM010000145.1 GCA_902465215.1 uncultured Bacillota bacterium | reverse complement strand
AGTAAAACAGAAACGATATTCATCTTAATGTCCTCCTTCTCCGGTTCATTTGCACGTCGGGCAGGTCGGGATGGCATGTGGGGAGGCTGTGTTGTCATGGAGCGCTGCTCTTGCGGATGCTTACTTTCTTCATCTTTAGCAGATCAGACAGTTTCTTTCGCACTATTTCATCAATATCTTAATTCCTCTATATTAATTAGACGATTCAGGGCTATTCTTTGTTCCCGGTATATGCTATAATAGAGACAGAAAGGCTGCCATTTCTTCGACGCGCCGCTTTTTCTTCGCCCGCCCTGTGGGGAGGTGATCCATATGTCGTCGCCGCGCCTGATTTTCCACTGCGATTGCAACAACTTCTTCGCGTCCTGCGAGTGTCTGGAGCGCCCCGAGCTCCGGCTTGTTCCCATGGCCGTGGCCGGGAACACGGAGAGCCGCAAGGGCGTGGTTGTTGCCAAGAACGAGCTGGCCAAACGCCGGGGCATCCAGACGACGGATACCGTCTGGCAGGCGAAGAAAAAGTGTCCGGAGCTGGTTTTTGTGCCGCCGCAGCACGAGCTGTATGAGCGCGTTTCCCGTCAGATCAACGAAATTTACCTGTCCTATACCGACCGCGTGGAGCCAGCGTCCATCGACGAAAGCTATCTGGATCTCACCGGCACGCTTTCCTATTACGGCATGACCGCCGGAGAGCTGGCGGACAGCATCCGCGCGCGCGTCCGCCTGGAAGTCGGTGTGACCATCTCCGTTGGCGTTTCCTTCAACAAGACCTTTGCAAAAATGGGCAGCGACTACAGAAAGCCGGACGCCACCACCGTCGTGACAGAGGAAAACTACAAAGCGCTTCTCTGGCCGCTGCCAGTGGGAAATATGCTCTTCATCGGCGCAGCCGCTGCGGAAAAGCTGAAAAAGAAGGATGTACGCACGATCGGGGATTTGGCGGCTTTGTCTCGAGAGAAAGCGGAGGAGCTTTTGGGGAAAGGAGGCTTTGGCGTCTGGCGCGCCAGCAACGGGCTGGACGACGCGCCAGTGCGGCGGTTCGCGGACAGGGCGGAGGTGAAATCCATCAGCCGAGGGATGACCTTCAAGCGGGATCTGATCGCTCCGGATGAAGTGAAGCAGGCCGTCGCGGCGCTGGCGGGAGAGGTCGCTGCACAGCTGCGCGAAGAAAAGCTCAAAGGCCGGGTGATTCAGATACAGATCAAGGCCCCCATGCTGACCGTCTATTCCCGGCAGCTTACGCTGCCCTTCGCCACCTGCACGCAGCAGGAGGTGGAAACCCACGCTTTGAACTTGATCCGAAAAAACTGGCATGTGAGTGCAAACGCACCCATCCGGGCGCTGACAGTAGGTGTTACTGGGCTGGTGGCGGCTTCGGAAGCGACGGAACAGATTTCATTTCTGGATATGTTCGAAGCGGATGTGCAGAATTCGGGAACAGGCGCACTGTCGCGGGGCTACCGCAGCTACGCGAAGCGGGAACGGCGGGAAAAGCTGGAAGCGGCGGTGGACGCGATCCGCCGCAGACATGGCGAAAATGCGATCATCCGGGGAAATATCGGCAATCCGGAGATTGGGTTGAAAAGCGCGTGGAAGAAAAAGGCGAAAGCCGGAAAGGAAGAAAAAGTGTCGCGACCCCAGGATGCGCGGGATGAGCTTCCGGTGGACAGGTCGGCGCCAGCGCCACCGTGCAGCCGCTTAGAATACAGTAAAGCAGAAGAATCATGAGAAGGATTAAAATGCTTTTCAAAAGGCCAGCCTCCTGTTGCTGTCAAGAGGGTTGTTCCCTCTGGGAAGCATCGGTATGTCAGAATACTCCTGTTTTTCGTATCTGCCGAAAGACGTGTGCTTCACACGAATTCATAATAGAACAGCTCGCGCTCATTGCCGGGCTTGAAGCGGCCGGTTCGTGCGGTGGCACGGTCAATCTCGAATACCAGAATCTCGATCATGTCCGCGAAGCCGTGCGGATAGGGCGTTTCATAATGGTTGGTCAGCTCAAGGACCGCCTCTTCCTTCTCCTGCGGATCGGCGCTGATGCGAACTGTTCCGGTGAAGACGATACTTTCGTATTCCAGATGACAGCTGCGAACGTTCTTTGGAACCTCCGCTGCCTTTCCATAGAGGCAGTAGCACGCATTCGGATTCCGGCGAATCAGATTCAACTTCTTGCCGATTTTGCCGGAGTGTATGTAGAGCTTTCCATTCCGGTAGGCGTGGTTGACGGGGATGGCATAAGGCGTTTTCTCGTCGAACAGACACAACACGCCGGTTTCATGACGCGTAAGGATCTCCTTGATCTTTTCACGGGCAGGAAAACCGTGAACCGCACGGTATTTGCCCTTTGGAACGGCAGGCTTGCCGGTGGAAACGTCCCTTTCCACATAGCGTTCCGTCCTCTCCATTCGCCCGGAATCGCCAGGCATTCAAGGCAGCGAAGATCCTCACGGTTATTGGGAAACAAAAATGCATCATTCCCGGCGAACATTCCGCCCTCAATCTCTATCACTTCGTAGGCCTTGGGGATAATGGAAGCGACCGTGCAGATTTTTCCAATCTTGATCATGCAAAACCCTCCCTATATCGAGATTTTCTTTACATTAGAAACGGAGGAATTGCGTTTCTTGAAGAGTGTTTAGCAGACAACGTACAGGTTATGGAGTAATTCTATGATAGCATATTGAAACAGGAACATCAAGTTAAATTGCACTCATATATGTGCCCACTAAGCGACCGTGAGAGAGGAGAGATGTCATGAACCGGATCATCACCATAGGCCGCGAGTTCGGAAGCGGCGGGCGCGAGATCGGCCGCCGGCTCTCGGAAGAATTGCAGATCGCCTACTACGACCAGGAAATCATCACAAAGGTCGCCAACTGCACCCGGCTATCCGAGGAATACATCCAGCGGATCAGCGAGCGCAGGCCCTTCATCGCCTTTCCCATCCACATTGGACACAGCTTCTACCCCGTGACCGATCCAATGATTCAAAACGGCGTTCTGGTTTTCGCTGAGCAGCATCGGCTGTTGGAGGAGTTGTCTAAAAAGTCGGACTGCATCATCGTGGGCCGCTGCGCGGACTACATTCTGCGGAACATGAAGCCCTTCCGAATCTTCGTATACGCAGACATGGAAAGCAAGCTGAAGCGCTGCATGGAGCGACGGACGGAGGAAGAGAACTTTACCGAAAAGGAGATGAAGCGGCTCATCGAAGGGATCGACCGGGAACGAGCCAAGTACTATAACTACTTCAGCAGCCAGAAATGGGGCTCACGGGACAACTACGACCTGATGATCAGTACATCGGGAAAAGATATCAAGCAGGTATCTGTCGCGCTGGCGCAGTATTTGAAGGCGCTGCTCTTCTGATGGAGAATGGCAGAAAGCAGGAAGATTGGTCACCGCCCTGGCGAATCTCTGCTTGCCTGCGATGCTGATGAATTGACCTAAACTTGCAAAACCCGCCTATGTCCATGCAGGGCAAAGGCGAGTTTTGCAGTGACTTATCGTTTGACGGCATTTTTCAGAGCTTTGCCTGCCTTGAACACAGGCGTTCTGGACGCAGACACCTCCACAGGCTCACCGGTGCATGGATATATGACATTTCAGACCTGTGCGCGAAGAATATCGATGCACTGCGCGAGAGGATGGACGCGCTCCATAGCAAGCAGGAAAGGAGCTATTGGGAAAACATCGTAATCACTATGCTGGAAGTGCTGATTGAAATGAGACTGCGAGGCATTTTTGTCGACATGGAAGCCATAGCTTCGTTCTGAAAGGAAGCGTCAAATAAACTATCGTGAGAAGAAGTAAGAGATCGCAGGAAAAACATGCAATTTCAAGGATTATCGCACACGGTGAGATGGCAGCTCATTCGCAAGCCGATAGACTATTGGCAGAGCTATGATTGCGCTGTAAGCGACCGGGTGCAAGTGCACCCGCTCTTGCCACCCAACAAGGTGCATCGTCCCCTGTACCATAGTCCGCCAGATTAGCCAATGAAGTCCTCATGTTTTGATACAAAGCATGAGGACTTCTTTTGCATTTATAGACTGATGGACCGTCAGAATAAAGGTTATAACTACCAAATATGGGCTATAGGCGCAGAAAATGAACTGCTCTGCGTCATTTTATAAGATGGAGACTTCCACTCTCCGGCCCTTTTTAGTCTACTCCCGCCCAATTTTCGGGGTCGAAATCAGAGATTTATCAAGAAATGCACCCTACTTTGGACGATAGCAGGGTATCGTCCACAATGAGAAGTTTCCGTCCAAAGTATCGCAAAATAACGCCTGAAGCCCGCTCATTTCATAATTTCACCAACCCATCCGTGGTCATTTAAAGGAGGAATGTCGTTCAAATACGGCATAGTAGAGAATAGACTACTCAGGCAGTGGAGTAGTCTATTCTCATTTGTCTTGCTCGTCTATTTGTACTTTAGCCACATACCGAGTCTTCTTCCGTCGAATATCGTTTTCATCCGATTCAATATTGGTTCTTCGCTTCTTTTTCTTACCTGCGACCGTGAATCACGTCAAAAAACATATATCAAAATAAGTTCTTGCTATTTCATCGGAAAATCCCCATCCGATATTGCGTGTATCTTCAAAGAC
>CABQMM010000144.1 GCA_902465215.1 uncultured Bacillota bacterium | reverse complement strand
ATGTCAACGCCTGCAGGCAGGTCGAGCTTCGTTAAAGCGTCTGTTGTCTTCAGTGTTGCGTTTGTGATGTCGATTAATCTCTTGTGAGTTCTCTGTTCAAACTGCTCTCTGCTGTCCTTGTATTTGTGTACAGCTCTTAAGATTGTTACGACTTCTTTTTCTGTAGGCAGCGGAATCGGACCGGAAACATCTGCGCCTGTCTTTTTCGCCGTTTCGACGATTTTAGCAGCAGACTGGTCTAATAACGCATGGTCATAAGCTTTCAGCTTAATTCTGATTTTTTGTAATTCGCTCATTGTTTTCCTCCTGAAATAAATTTTTGTACTGTTTACGCTATGCTTGTACAAGGGGTTCAAATGCCTTGATTTCAACGCGTACAGTTTTCTTGCCCTTGCGTACACGTGCCCGTGCGTTTCCTACAGTTACGCACAAAGCAAAAATCAGGCGAATCCCTTCGCCCCCATCAAGTGAGGACAATTCTCCACGGAAATTACCTGATAGCTCAGCAACTTCCCGTTTCATCGCCTTAAGCAAGCCTTATTAGTATATATCATCTTGTCAAGTTTGGCAAGCCTTTTTTAAAATTTTTTTCGCAAAATTTCAAACTTTTTTATATGACGAATTTTAGGATTTCCAACGCTTACACGGCACGAATTTCTTACACTTGTATTGGCGTTTCATATTTTGCAAGATTCTTGCCATTTACTATCAGTGTCAAGAAAAGTCGAACTTTTTTTAAAATTTTGATAAAAATTCAAAACGGCGTACCGCAATGGTACGCCGCCTATCGTGTTTATTTCGTTTTTATGACACTTTCTTATAACTTACATTCGACCACTTGGAATATACATTCTTGCCGCCGATGTTCTTGACAGCTCTTACCTTGAAGTAGTAAGTCTTGCCCTTTGTAAGCTTCTTCGCTGTGTAAGTTTTCTTGGAAGTCGTCGTAAGTCTCTTAAAGCCTTTTGTCTTTTTAAGCGATTTGTATACCTGATACTTCACACCTTTCACTTCTGTGCAAGCTTTCCATGACAGCTTAATCGCCTTTTTCTGCTTCTTAGTCGTCAGCTTCGTCTTGAACTGTTTCAAAGCGATTGTCTGATTGATGTCAGAAAGTTCTGATGTTGATTCTTCCCTGCGCTTGCGCATAGTCGCTGTTTACAACGCCTTTCAGGTTGTTCTGGATATAGTTAATCAAAACTTGGTTGTCAATCATAACTTCATCCTGAAGGATTTTGTTGTTCTTGAACATTACAAATCCGTCTCCGCCGTTCTTGAGCATATAGTTATGCGATGCGAGCGTGTATGTTTTCGCAAGGTCTAAAGTTTCGCCGTTTACCTTAACGTCGAAAACTCTGTACTTGCCTGCAACCTTGACAAACTCGCCCTTATCGTTTTCTTCAACTGTTGATTCAAGATAAGTATTGATATTGTAAGTAAGACCTGCGACCTGAAGGAATCCTCCGTTTTCACCCTTGCCTACATTTCTCGAACCGAATTCAAGTGCATCCAAAATCTGCTGACCTGTCGCTTCCACTACGCATGCCATATTGCCAAACGGATGAACCGCAATAATCTGTCCATATGTAATGTTGCCCTTTGCGATGGAAGTTCTGATTCCGCCGCCGTTTACAAATGCGATGTCTGCACCGAGAACATTCTTATAAGCGTCTGCGCAAAGGTCTCCGAGGTTTGTTTCCTGACTTCTGATCAGACGGTTTTCATTTTGGTCTGCGATAATCAGATCAACATCTGTCTTTGCTACTACCTTGTTTTCGAGTTCTTTGTATTTTGCCTTGATACTGTCAACGAATTTCGTGATGTCCGCATCTTTATCCTTTGCAACATCTGCGCCTACATATTCAGCCGTAATCGTGCCGTTTTCAGCGATTACGATTTTGCCGATGTTTTCAAGCTTCGTGCCGGTAGCTACCATCTTGATGGACTTTCCGTCTTTATTCTTCACGCTCTTTACAACTGTGCTGTGTGCATGTCCGTCCATGAGAACATCGATGCCCTTTGTATTCTTAATCACGTCCATGGAAGTCCACGGTGCGCTTGCTTCATCATCACCTAAATGAGCTACAGCTACAACATAGTCTGCGCCTGCTTTTTTCGCTGCGTCAACAGCAGTCTGAACAGCTTTATAAAGCTTGTCGCCTGTCGAATCGTTGCAGAAGTCATAGATATAGTTGCCGAACTTATCTTGGAAGTAAGTTGGAGTGGATTTAACCAAAGTTTCCGGTGTGGAGATTCCCACAAAAGCAACCTTCTTTTCGCCGAAAGTCATCATCTTATAGGTATCAAATACCGGCTTATCGTCCTTCATGAAGTTTGCAGACACATACGTCGCCTTCATCTTCGGAACGATGACATTGAGGAACTGATCCATTCCATAGTCAAATTCGTGGTTACCCGGAGTTACAATATCATAGCCGACTTCGTTCATAATGTCCACGATGTATTCACCCTTGGACAATGTTCCGATTGTGTCACCCTGAATCGCATCGCCTGCATCAACGAGCGCAACATAATTGTGCGTTTCAGCCAGCGCTTTTTTGTACGCCGCAAGTCCCGCATAGCCGATGTTCTGGTCAATGCCGCAGTAAACATCGCTTGTGCCCAAAATGACAATGTTATTGGACTTGGCAGGTGTGGTCGGCTTCGTTGTCGGATTCGGGCTGATAACTTCTGTCGGTGTTTCATCGGCGAAAGCCATGGCAGGCATCATTGCAAATGCAACGAGCAAAGCCAGAACGAGCGCCAATACTCTCCTGTTTTTCATTTCTCTTCTCCTTTTCTTTTCGTTTCGGTTTGATTAAGAAATTTTCTTGTAGGAAACATTCGACCAGTTGGTGTAGTAATATTTCCCGCTTAAATATTTATACCCACGGACTTTGTAGTAATAAGTTTTGCTCTTTTTCAGTCCGGAAGTATTGGTGTAGGTGCGTTTGCTTGTCGTAAACGCTTTTTTATAGCCGCTGCTCTTTTTCTGTGATTTATAAATCTGGAATTTCATTCCGCTGACTGTATTTCCGCTTACCGTCCACGAAACCTTCATGCTGCGTTTGCTTCCGCTCTTTTTCACAGCAGTCGTCGTCTTAATCGTCAGCGATTTAATATCGATTACCTGCTTCTGCAGTTCAATCTGCGCACGCAAAGTGTTCATTTCTTCAGAATAATTTTTCATGCGTTCCGTAATTCCGGCTTCAATTTCTGCATCGATTTCGCTCTGTCTTGCAAGTTTGATGAAATCAATTCTTCCCTGTGCTTTTGCGTATTTATCGCCGATGACGCCGCCCAGATTCCTGCTGATATAGTCCGACAGCGCCTGATTGTCGATCGCCGCATTTGCTTTCGCTACAGAGCCCTCGCTAAACATCGCATAGCCGGTATCTCCCGAGAGAAGCTCGTTCGTTCCGGCAACCGTATAGGATCCCATGAGGTCTAAATCTTTTCCGCCTACTTTTACATTCGTCACACGGTAGTCCTTCTGAACGCCGGTGAACTTTCCCCGTGCGTCCAGAGTCACTGTCGACTTCACAGTTTCCTGTATATCAAAGGTAACCCCTGCGATTTGCAGGAAACCTTCATTGTTGGACGGACAAAGTCTCGATGCCATTTCGAGTGCATCCAAAATATCGTATCCCGAAACCTTGACAACACTAATGCTTTCGTTGCCCGGCAAAACTTTTACGACATCACTATAGCTGATGTCGCCGACTGCCAGTTCTCCTTGTATTTCTCTTGCCTCCACGAATGCAATATCCGCGTCCGTCGCCGCTTTATATGCGTCAGCGCAGAGATCGCCCAAATTCGTTTCGGTTTTGCCCACAAGTCTCACACCGTCGCTGTCCGCAGCAATCATCTTATGGTTGGAAACCGCAAAGGTTCCTTTCATTTCCGCATTATATGCATCGGTCAAAGCATCAATTGTGTCTTTTGTCTGAATATCCCTTAAAGTGTAATTGCTCACAAGTTGGGAAGAAACGGATTTCCCCGGGGAAAGCGTCAGAACACCAATATTCTTAAGCGCTGCTCCCGCAGAAGTCAAAAGCACCTCCGCGCCATCCTTATTCTTCACCTGCTCTCCGCTGATTGCCGTATGGCTGTTGCCCGCAATAAAAGCAGTAATTCCTGTCGTGTTCTGTATCACGCTTTTCGGTGTGAAGGCGGAAGTTCCCGTTGAAGAAAGATGTCCGATTGCAACCACATAATCAGCCCCTTCGTTCTTTGCGCTGTCAACTGCAGACTGAACCTTTTCGTAAAGTTCCGCACCGTTTCCGCCATTTGCAAAATCATAAATATCGCTTCCGCTGCTGTTTTTAAAGGAAGCTTCGGATTTTGCGGTGGTTTCCGGGTCGCTGATTCCCACATAGGCAATTTTAACCTTGCCGTATGTCGCGAGTTTATATGGCTTAAATACCGTCGTCGTTCCTGCGCTGTACGCAAAATTCGCGCTGATATACTCATAATTCGCTGCAGGAGCCAGTTCGTCAACCAGTCTGTCTACACCAAAATCAAAATCGTGCACGCCGGGTACCGCAATTGCGTATCCCGCTGCATTCATAGCATCCACCGCATACTTTCCATTTGACGCATTTGCGATTGCAGTCCCGCTGAGCGCATCACCTG
>CABQMM010000143.1 GCA_902465215.1 uncultured Bacillota bacterium | reverse complement strand
CTCTGGCACTCTTATCAGAAAACTGCAGCATAAGAACCTGTGTATGGCAGGTTTTATTATTTTCATCCGGCTTATCCCATGCTTCGTTCCCTTCGACATAGTCCTTCAGAATTTCATTGTACTTATTGGACGCATCCGGGGTATAAGTATCGGAAAACAACAGGTCAACCGTTCCTCTGGCCGCTTCATCCGGAAGTGGAATATACGGCTGTGCAGGCATAACCTCGGAGGTGTAAATTACCTGCGGATAGCAGTTTGCCGAAACAGGATCCGAGACATTAAATCCCTTTACTCCTCTGCTGTTCTGATTCAATATGCCTTCCTGCCAGCTCTCGCTCTTCAATGCGAGAACCGAACAATATGCATTGTGCTTATTATTGTAGGAATACTGCGAAATATAGTATATGTTTTTGCAAACAGCAGTATTTGTGCCGACTGCAGGCCCCTGTGCCTCTACGGTTTTTCCTTCGTAAAGCACACTGCCCACTGAGTAACAGTTTCTTACATTTCCTTGGTTTTTTCCAACAATAATTCCGTGTTCCTTATAGGTGCTGTTGGAAGTAGAAATGTTCACCATAGCAAACACATTTTCAACAACTGCTCCGCCCGTATTCCATGCAACCACGCCGCTCATATTGCCGTTATTATTCAACTTTTTGCCTTGATCGTGTACATAAATCTGACCCATGTGGTTTTCATCCGGGTTGTCTCCGTATACGTAACCGTTTCGCACAGTACCTTGGTTCTGTCGAACCAGAATTGACCCCTGTCCGGCTGTCGTAAACGGCGTTTTCATTTCGACTGCAAAGTTCTCAATCAGTCCGTTATTATAGCTCACGAAGCAGCCGTTAAACTTTGGATACCCCCACGGAACGAGTTCGCCTGTTTCGTCAAGATGGTATCCCCATCCGTTTTTATCTCCGTTGGTTAATCCATCGCCTTGTGAAAATTCAATCTTAATATTTCGGAGTGTTCCGTTATTCGTATAAATTAAGAGTCCGGCATCATTGTTATCATTGCTATACACATGATTTTTGAATACCATGTTGGAAATCTCGCTCTTCGCGCTTGCTGTCGTGATAAATGTTTTCCTGCTTCGATATTCAAAAGTGAATCCCTGGAAATCAATCTTCGCATTGTATACCGCTCCGAAGACATTTCCCTGTCTATAATCTTTCTGGAAATTTTGATCTCCGGTATCAGCATAGATGTCTGCAATTACCACATATTTGTTCTTGCTCGCTTTTACTGCAAGCAGTTCCTGATAGTTCGAAATCGTATAAATCTGCTCTTCTGTCGTAAACTGGGTGCTGCTGAGCGGAATACGAAGTTCTTCATTAAGTTTTATGTAAATCTGTACTTTATAGGAATCTGTCTTGTATTTTGATTTTTCTGCGTCAAAAGAAAAGGCAATCGGAGTTCCGTTGGTTCCTGTTCCGGTGTAAGAAAGCTCCCTTGTTTCCAACAGGCTTTCCTTGCCGCCATTGACCCTGTAAATGTCAGCATAAAATGTTTTCGTGCTGAGCCATTCGCCCGGGTCTGAAATTTCCGCCAGCATTTCAGCATTATAAATGCTGCTGCTCTTCGGTGTAAGAGCTTTCAGATAAACCTTGCCTGTCGCTCCCATTTGTGTCTTTACTTCGGTCTCTAAGAGCAGGTAGTTTGAGCGGAGGCCTGAATCAGTGTTGGCCTCTTCCGCGATGAATCGGAAAATGTATTTTGTATCTCCCTCAATATCATAGGAATTTCCGTCTGAGCTGAGATTTTTATCTTTATACATTCTGAGTTGATAATATTCGCTGCTGTTTACATCAATTCGGAACGCCCCTACGATAACCGAAGAGGTTCCTTTCGGCTTTCTCACCTGGAGAATGATGCTCGTGTTCTTATTGTCCTCATCATCGTTGACCGTTCTGTTCACAACTCCATCCAGGTCACTGACCCGAATGTCTGCAGTAATGAAGCCCGCATACCCTTGCACATTCTTCATTTCGATTTCAACCGGTCTGCGCGATGTTTTGATCTTTGCTACGCCGCCGCTTACCTTTAAATCTATTTTTTCATCACCGCTTACATATTGAGCCTTGTATTTAACGTTGTAGGTGCTGTTGCTCTTCAGTCCGCCCGGTGCAATCTTATCGGTATCAAGCAAAAGTCTTTCTCCGTTTTTGATCTTCTCCAGTTCTTCGTCTGTCAGTGTATAGGAAATCACATCCTCGCCGCATGTCAAGGTTACCGTCATGATGCTTACAAACGGCTTTAAATCCTCGTTTGTTGTATTTTTGATACTCAGCTTGATAACTGCGCGTGAAGACGTATCGGCATCCGGTATCTCACTCGTAACATTTGTCGCTTCAATGTATAAAGCTCCGAGTGCGGAAATCTCCGAGGTATTGAAAACTTTCGTCGCAAGCGTTTTTTCCTGCATGCCCTTTCCGTCTGCAATATCACAGTCACACAGTAACAGAACCGTATAGGTTTTATTCTGTTCTAAAGAATCGACGATCGTTTTCTCTCCGCTTTTAACACTTTTGGTTTCCTGTCCGTTTATTTTTACGGTATTTCCCTTGGAGTCCACAATTTTGATTCTCAAATTCTTACATTCAATATCTGAATCCTTTCCTACAGTCGGAGTAATGATCGCTGCTCCAACCTTAGAGGTATCCACCTCAATGCTGCACTTCGGCAGTTTTTTACAGGTGCGGCTATTCGTTGTATCGTTTTCGACCGTCAATTCATTCGCGAAACGGTCATAACATTTGATCTTTATGTCATATTCTGTTCCCGGCTTCAGTACATTCCCCGAAGAGAGAGTCACAGCCTGTCCGCTCTTTATCTTTTCGAGATTTGCCGATGAGAGAAGCACAGTTGTCTTGTTTCCGTCCGGATCGGTAAAAATCAATGCCATACGACTCAGCGTACCGATTGCTTCCGAGTCGCTCTCGCTTGAGAAGGAAAGCGATGGAACCGAGATAGATGTCGGATAATACTTCGCGTCCGAATAGTCGATGCGATTTATCTTCAATGCCCCCAGTTCGCTCATTTCCTTTGTCTTAAACGGTGTTGTTTCAAGGAAAACAACCGTCTCTGAGACAACTCTTCCATATTTATCTTTGTATTTAAAGTAGCCCTTGATTGTATAGTTATATTCCGGTTCCAATCCGGAAACGATGGACGTATAACTCGTGTCGCTGCCTTTCAGCGAACCGGTCGATACCGTGCTTCTTTTATAGAGCTTTCCTTTATCTTCGCCCTCATTTCTATATACTTCGTATGTAAGCCCGCCGATAATGACGCCCGCCGGGTCATCGACGCTTACCTCGTTCTTTACAATATAAATTCCCGGTGTGAGGCTCTTTGATGTCACGGAAGGTTTTTTCCAGTCAGGATACTTAACTACCAATCCTTCATCCGTCGGCTTGCTTGGTGTCGCAGGCGTTTCCGGAACATCCGTACTCGGTCTGCTTGCATCTGCCGGTTTGGTCGGATCAACCGGAGCCGGTTTCTCAGGTGTTTCCGGCTGTGCAGGTTTCTGTGGCTGCTGCGGTTTCTGTATGTCCTGTGACGGATTTTCGCCTTGTCCGGTTCCGTCGGTCACTTGATTGTCATCCGATTTCTTTCCGTCCTTTTTGTCATGTTTTGGCGAGGTGTTTGTTGTATCCTCCGGCTCATCTGTTTGCATGGTTTTATCGTTATTCCGGATTTTATCGCTTTCTACTTTTATCTCGCCGAGATTCAGCAAAAAATCATAATAAGAAAGCTCAGTGCTTCCTATTTTAATAACAGATTCATAATCAACGTCGGTTATCGCACCGCTGCGAAAAGTCCCGTTGTCATAATAGTAGTACCTGATGTATTCCGGTGTAAAATAGCACACGGAATTTAAAGGTATCTGCCTTGTATGCAGGAATGTTTTTACTTCGATTTCCTGTACATTGACATAAAGACCACTTGGGAAACGAACAAGCAGGTATTCATTCCAGTCCGCACGCTGCATATCATCGTTAAACGCCGTTCCGTTTTTTAATATCAGCCCTTCATAGGAATCAATTCTCTCAAACTCATTCGTAATCAGCGTTTCTGTTCCCGCCAGCATTTTTATTGCATCTCCGTCGCTGATATACATAGGCAGCGTATCGCTGATTTCTTTTTTCTTCTTCTCACCTACATAAAGTCCTGAACCTCTGCTGTACAGTTTGTCATTGGCTTTTACAGCAACGGTTTTAATTTCTTCCCCCTGTGATGACTCAAAAATGTTTTCCTGTATCTGTCTGTCGGAGAAGAGATTTCCGTCTGTGTTGAAGCTTCCGATTTCCGCAAAACTTGTCTGCGCAATGTAAAACACAACAGCGATGATCAGCACCGCATATAACAGAATTTTTTTCATCGACAGTTCCTCCCTTTAAAAATAGCTTGAATAGTATTCCACAGATGCATTCAGCATATATTCGCCTTCATTGTAATTCAGTAAATCTGCCGCAAGATTTACCTCATACTTATTTTTTCCTTTCGTATAGGCATTCGCATTTCCATAAAGCGCCTCGTAACGGAATTTGCCATCTCCCGCATTGTAAACCATAATCCACGAATTCGGGCAAACCACCGCGTAAGAAAGGGACTCCAGTGATATTTTTTTCCCTGCAAATCGAAGATCTGTTTCTTCCAAGAAAA
>CABQMM010000142.1 GCA_902465215.1 uncultured Bacillota bacterium | reverse complement strand
TCTATATATTTTGCGATGCGGGACTTAAGCACACTGAGGCACTTGGAATGAAGCCTGACTTAATCATTGGGGATTTTGATTCCTACTCGAAGGAAGAGGCACTCAAGCAAGGCATTGAGACGATTGTGCTGCCGTGCGAAAAAGACGATACCGATACGGTTTTTGCGGTTAAGGAGGGAATGCGGCGCAGCTTTTCGGAATTTCTTTTATTGGGAGCTATCGGGCAGAGACTTGACCATACGCTCGGAAATGTTTCGATTCTGCTCATGCTTGATAAAGCAGGCAGGCGCGGCATGATTGTCGACGATTATGCGGAGATGAGTCTTGTAGGGCAGACACCGGCATATATAGATGGAAGCTTTTCGTATTTTTCGGTTTTGAATATCAGCGGGAAGGCGGAAGGCGTGACGATTGAAGGCGCAAAATATCCGCTTAAGGACGCAGGCATTTCCTGCGACTATCAATACGGCGTCAGCAACGAAGTTTTGGCAGGAGAGCGTGCGGTGGTGAGTGTGGCGGACGGAAGGCTGCTTTTGATAAAGGTTTTTTAGGAAGGAAAGACAGAAACGATGGAAAAAGGACAGATTGTAGAACTGACAATTGAAGATATGAGCGCGGAGGGACGCGGAATCGGCAAAATCTATGACGACGAGCGTGGTTTTGCGGTTTTCGTGCAGGACACGGTTGTGGGCGACCGCGCAAAGGTCGAACTTACGAAAGTAAAGAAAAACTACGCATTCGGGCGTGTTTCGGAGATGCTTGCGCTTTCGCAGGACAGACAGGAGAGTTTTTGCCCGCACAGCGGATTGTGCGGCGGATGCGTTTATTCTCAGCTCAGCTATGAGGCGCAGCTTGCGCTGAAAGAAAAGCAGGTGCGTGAGAAACTCGTGCGTCTGGGCGGTCTGACCGACCCTGTCATTATGCCGATTATCGGCATGGGCGGCGAAGATGCGACGGAAGTGCCTTTCCGCTATCGGAATAAGGCGAGCATGCCGGTCAGCACGGGCGGCCTGATTACGCAGAAAGGCGGAATCGTAAAACCGGTGCACGAGCCGAGGGTGGGCTTTTACCGTCCGAAGAGTCACGATGTTGTGGACTGCGAAGACTGCCTGCTTCAATCTGAGCCTGCAATGGCGGCTGCGGCTGCGCTTCGCAAGTTTATGAAAGAAGACCATATCACGTCATACGATCCGCGCTGGGAAAAAGGCCTCATGCGCCACATGATTGTCCGCACCGCTGCGGGAACCGGAGAGGTTATGGTAATCCTTGTCATCAACGGAAAAGCCATTCCCAACGCACCGAAGCTGGTTGAAATGCTCGACGAGGCAATTTACAATGTGCCTGTTTATGAGGACGGACCGCTTGCGGGCGTGGAATTTAATTTGGAAAGCGTTATTGTAAATATAAATAAGTCGAAGAATCTTGAGGGGCAGATTTTGGGAGAGGAGTGCATAACGATTGCGGGAAAGCCGACCATCACGGAAGAAGTCGGCGGGCTTTCCTTCGAGATTTCGCCGCTGTCATTCTATCAGGTGAACCGCGAACAGATGGTGCGCCTGTATGAGAAGGCTCTGGAATACGCATCGCTGAAAGGCGATGAAACGGTTCTGGACTTGTACTGCGGTGTCGGAACCATCGGGCTGTTCGCAGCTGCGGAAATGAACCGAAGGACTGTCGAGCTTAACGCAGCGGCAGCTTCGGGGCAGGCTGTAGAGAATGCTGCCTCAGGACAGGCTGCAGCGGCTGCTTTGAGCGGCACTACTGCCTCAGGATCGGCTGCAGCGGACAAGTCGCCGGGCCGCGTCATCGGTATCGAATCCGTCAAAGGTGCAGTCCTCGACGCGAACCGCAACGCTACGATTAACGGTATCGTAAATGCACGATATGTCTGCGGCAAGGCGGAAGAAGAACTTCCGAAGATGGTACGTACCAAGGCGCAGGAAGAACAGGCTGTGTGCGAGGTCGTCAAGAAGTGCGGCGAAAAGGCAGCGAAACAAGAATTGTTAAAAGACGAAGCACTTCGTATTACGCATGCGGATGTCGTAATACTCGATCCGCCGCGCGCCGGCTGCGAGCAGCCGCTGCTCGAAGCAGTTGTAAAGGCAGCTCCGGAGCGAATCGTGTATGTTTCCTGTGACCCTGCGACCCTGGCGCGCGACAACAAGTGGCTCGGTGAGCACGGCTACGAATTTAAGGAGGCAACCCCGTGCGACATGTTCCCGTGGACCGGGCATGTGGAGACGGTCTGTTTATTGTCAAGGAAAGGCTGAAAGGTGGCGGATTTTCGGACTTTACAAAATGAAGCAGTCTTACGAACCTTATAAAGGTAATGAAAAAGTGTCAACGCTGTTGACACAATTGTACAACGATGGTGAGGGAGGTATACCGTGGTGGCAGATATGAAACAAATACATGATTTCGCTGTTAAATGGTGCGGTAAGTTTCGCGACCCAAATAGTAATTACATAGAGCTGGTCGACCACTTTATAGCCGATGATTGTGCTGCCCTCGGCTTTGAGATGGATTGTGGGCATGCTTTTTCTGAAAAATATGGACAGGCATCAAGTAATCATGAAATATTGAATAGAATCATTGACGATGTTACAGACATCCATTTGTTGGGATCCGCTATTTATTCTAGGTGGAGATATTTTAACCACTGGGCATACGATGGAGCAGAAATTTTAGAACCGGAGAATCGTGCATGGTTTATTTTGGCACTTAACCGTTTGGCATTGATTTCAGAAGAGAAGCCTTTCATCTTTCAAGGAACACTTAAGAAAATGCGTATCGTTTCCAATAATATTTGTTATGGCCCTATGCCTGAGCCGGATGAGGAAGTGGAACAGCACCTTACCATCAATGATAAAGGATGTGTATGGTTTTCCGGATACAACTTCGGACACGGTGATGAAAGATACGAAAAGACACGAAATTGTAATTTCAAAATTGAAAAAACAAACACAGATAAATTATTTGATGCTATTACAGCATATTTCAGTGACAGCTATGATGAAGTTTATGCTACGGATATCGGTGATTGGGTTATGGAACTGACGAATACTGATGGTAAGATATATAAATTCCGTGGGTCATTGTGTGCGGATTTTGATTACAAGGGAACGGATTTATCCGACCTTGTTCGAGAAACCGTTGGCATTGATGATTTATTTGTATTTGATGGAAACAATAAACCGGATATAATTACAAAGCTTATATTGGATTATCATAGAGTGACCAAAATTAAGCCCGAAGAAAAACCGGAAGGTGCAGCATGGGAATTTGTCACTTGGGATTACATCGAGCATCTGATTATTGATAGAGAAACAGAAACCCTTGAGCATATCCAAAATATAGGGACAGGCTGCAAGGTATCCCGCAAATATGAGGTTGAGGGTGGAATTGACAGTCTGCTTGAAAATTTTGATGCAGAAGATTTGTTCTCACGCATCAAAGGAAATCCGGCAGACGTGATTGAAACTCCAAATGAAACTAAGGATTATAAAATCACGGTTAATTATAAGAAAAAACCACAATGTGTTATTGAAGGCAGCTACGATAAAAACGGCCTACCGGATGATTTCGCAGATTTTGCGGAAACGGTGTTTGATTTTATTAGATTTTATGGAATAGGAGAAATCCTTAATCCGTCCGTTTACGGCAAAGTGAGGAGCTGTAAATCGGATTACATTTTCTGTAGCGTAACCTTTGATGAGGGATACAAGAGTTATTACTATTTGACGGACGATGACAGCATTGAAGTTGGAGATTTTGTCCTTGTTCCGGCAGGAAAAGATAATCATGATGCGGTAGTAGAGGTAGTGAATATCGAATATTTCAACAAGGGAAATGTTCCATTGCCGCTTAAGAAGACCAAACGCATCATTCGTAAGTGCACAGATGATGATTTTGTTCCTCCTGTTGAATAATGGGAATACTGAGACCGTAATATTTGAAATGCGATAAAAAGTGAGGAGTGTAAAACATGGGAAAAGAATTATTCGACAATATACCAAGCAAAGTAACAGACCTATTGTCTGATGTAAAGAATGGACGTATTGGTCTTCCAGACCTACAGCGCCCTTTTGTATGGAAGGATAATAAAGTTCGTGAGTTGCTCGATTCAATGATGAAGGGATATCCAATCGGCTATATTATGCTTTGGGCATCTCCGGATGATTATGAAAATACAGGCTATATCGGTAAAAACGATAAAATGTTTAAGCGTCCAGATGATTTAGTAATTGACGGTCAGCAGCGTTTAACAGCACTGTTGGCTGCAATGTACGGAGTAACCATCAAGGACAAGAATTACAAAGAAAGAAAAATTCGTATTTCTTTTAATCCTTTAACACGTGAGTTTGCAGTGTGGACGCAGGCCTATGAGAAAAATTCGGAATGGATTAGTGAAATCAGCAGCGTATTTACAGCAGACCAAGAACACAATATTTCAAAGTTTAGAAAGGCTTTTATTAAGAATGCTAATGAAGGTCGTGCAAAGAATAACGAGCCTGAACTGACAGAAGACGAAGAAGATGCTATAGAAGAGAATATCAATGATTTGCTTAATCTTGGCATATATTCATTGCCTACATTGAAAATCAATTCAAAGGCAGATGAAGAGGATGTGGCTGATATCTTTGTTCGTGTAAACTCCGGCGGACAGAACCTTACTGAAAAAAATTTCATTGAGACTCTTAT
>CABQMM010000141.1 GCA_902465215.1 uncultured Bacillota bacterium | reverse complement strand
CCACAGGCACAGGTCATGCGTCCTGCCGAACGCCAGGAAGAGTCCGGCTTCCCGATTGAGTGCCCCGGAAATATTTTGCGTAAAGAAAACACCGAAGCCATAGAGCAAGGCAATCGCCAGCGCCCAGAACACCGCATACGCCAGCATGAGATACACGACCTCCGCAGCGAAGATTCCAACCGGCTTCACCCGCAGCCTCTTCAGCGTGTAATTCAAATTGCTTTTTGACGCTTTCATCGGATTGAGCATTGCGAGGCTCAGCAGAATAAAGCCAACCATCAGCGGAATTGCCGCGCCCCTTGCGAAAAGATTTTCGTAATACAGCGTCTCCTTTTGCATCATTGTATATAGTAAAACCCCTTCTGCCAGCATCGTGAGCAGGATGACTGCCGCGAGCTTTAATCCCCCGTTTCGCAGCAGCAGCTCGAAGATGGACAGATTCACTTTTAATTTTTCTTTCATATTATAATCTCCAGCATATCGTCACAGCGTTTGGTTACCGAGCTTAAATTTTCTTTCCAGAATCCTCTGAGCCTTCCCGTCCGGGCATCCTCTTTCTGCGTGATGAATGCCTCAACGCTCTCCTTGTCACTGTAATCCATAAGGTTCGTCGTCAGCCTGCCGCAGTACGCAAGCTCTCCGGCTTCAAGCACCGCAAGCTCCGCCACGCAGGACATGCCTTCGTCCGGGAGATCCCATACCGAATCATACGGCACGCCCGGAAGTGAAACATACCCTGCAATCACAAGCTTCTTTCCGTCATATTCTATGAGCGTATCTTCTCGGTCGAGAGCGTCATAGCTTGTCAGTTCCGTCTGCAGCCCCGAAACTGCCATATCCTTATGGTACTTCCCGTTTGCAAAACGCATCACGGTAAGCTGTCCTTCATTATTGAATATCAGATATGCGTTGTCTGAGATTTCCCGGAAGCCGATTCCCATGTCCACCTCATCTCTGCCTTCCGTCAGGTCGATGAGGTCGATTTTCTGTACCCGTTTCATGTCGGAAATGCGAATCACCTCCGCCCAGACCTTCTGAGCGTCTCGCGCAATCACCAGCAGGGACTTTTCGTCCGGACTCGTTTCGATGGTTTCATAGTAGTTTGACGGGTTAAGCGGATATACGGTCTGAAGCTTACCCGTATCGAATTTCGACTTTTCCATATCACACGGCAGCTTGTAAATCCCGAAGCCATCCTTGATTTTGCTTGTGTCGACGGTCTTTCCCTTCAAATCTTCTCCGTAATAGGAAACGAGGTGCGCGTCGAAAAGCATGTAAAAGGCGTCCTTCGTATTGCAGCAGCGCATATTCATATCAAAATTTTCCTCGGAGTACCTTGTCCCACTTTCATTGGAGCCGCGGACATCGAAATCTGTGATCTGCCCACCCGAATTCACGGTGAATTTGCAAAACTTTCTTTCCTTTTCGGCAACCGGAATGCGGAAAAACTCATTGACATCGCGAAGCATTTTCAGTTCTTCGTCGGTGTAGTCTGCAGCGATTTCTTCAAAGAGCAGGTAATGTCCGATGCCTCCGCTGCTGAAACTGTAATCAACCGGATAATATTTAAAAATATCCTTTACATATACGCTCTTATGTTTATATTCCCCCGGTTTCACGCCCTCAGTAAACGCCTTTGCAGTCGCCTCGGCATTCTCCGCCCACTGCACGTTGCATTTTGCAAGGATTTCCTTTTGCTTTCGCTCGGCTGCAGGTGTCTTGGGATTCAGTACATCAACCGCGCCCGGAAGCCAGACATCGTTTTGTATAAAAGCGACAGGCTCGCTCTTAGGCCAAGTCGAAAGAAGGTACGGCTCCTTTTCGTATGTTTGAAACTCTGTCTTTCCCTGCTTCGCACCGAAATCATAAGTGCATTTCCATGCCAAGCGCTCTCCTGCGTGGGCGCCGAAGCTGAGTTTGACGCCCTCTGCGTTGGAAATATCTCCTGAGAGAGTCGTTTCGATGACCTCTGCGTACTTTTCCGCCTCGTTTATCTTCCCCGAAGCGTATATAAGCACGCTCAGAGAAAGCACAAACACGAGCAGTGCTAAGATTCTCGCTTTCATAATTCTTCCTCCATACGCGCAATCGCCTTGCCTACGCGGTCGGCTCTGTAGCGGTAAGTTTCCTTAATAATCTCAATCAGGCTCCTTTCCGATTCCTCAATTTCGTCGAGACTGAGGTCGCCGATGATTTCACCCTTGTGGAGCAGAACCGCCCTTCCGATAAAGTCTGCCACCTCTTCTATTAGGTGTGTCGAAAGCAGCACCGTCTCCGCCGGCTCCAGAATTCCGAGCAGAACCTTGTAGAAGTCTTCGCGGTTAAACACATCATTTCCCGCAAACGGTTCATCCATGAGGATGTAGTCCGCACCCTGCGAAAGGGCAAGAAGGACTTCAAACTGATTTTTCTGTCCCGTGGAAAAGCTTCCGACTTTTCTGCGCATCGGCAGTTCGAAGAATTCCATGAGAGCGTTGAATCTCTTTTCGCGGAAAGTATCAAAATGCTCCTTATAAAATTCTTTGTGCCCTTCCGGGGTGAGAGCCGGGAAGAAAGAATGCTCGCTCGTCGCAAAAGAAATTCTCGCGATATTTTTGTGTGTGATTTTTTCTCCGTCAAGCGTGATTTCTCCGTCATATTTCAGAAATCCCAGAATGGATTTCATCATGGTGGTCTTGCCCGCTCCGTTTTCGCCGAAGAGGCCGACAATTTGACCGCTCGGAAGCGTGAGGTTTACACTTTTGAGCGCAACTTTGCCGCTTCCGTACTTTTTATTTAAGTTCTTAATTTCCAACATCTAAAATACCCTCCATTTTTCCCATATAAAGCTCCACTGTCCCGGCCGGATACATTCGTCCGGGGTCGCACACATATATATAATGTAATAAAGTCCGAGCATGACTGCCATTGTCAGCAAAATCACTCCGGCTTCCATCAAAGGAAGCGTGACGCACCTTCTTCTAAGTTCATGATTATCCGGCAGGCGGCGCATTGTGTAAAACGCATTGCTTCCGTTTTTGTGATAAGCATAGTGGCCGAAAAGCTGAGAGAGCAGGCAGATAAGCGCAAAAGCCGGAAAGGCCGTCATGCTGTACCCTAATACATCCGCAAAATTTTCCATGACTGCCCCGGGGATGAGCTCTTTTCTGAAACCTCCTGCTATATAGCGGTAAAGGTTTTCCTTTTCCCTGCTGTAATTCACAAGGAAGGTCAGACTGAATATAACCGGGCATATCAGCGAGGTTAAAAAAGCCGTGCGCTCTTTCTCTGCGCGGTAGCCAATCGGAAGATGCCGTTCTATGAATTTTTTTATATTTTCACGCTGTTTCGATTTCTTCATCTGTTCCCTCACCTCCTTCGTCCGTATTCAGCTCTGCTTCGCCAGGGTGCTTTTCTTCGAAAACCACAAATGCAATCGCAGTAAATGTTATCAATCCGTATGAGATTGCCTCCACCGCCATCATGCTTTCGTTGTACATTCTTATCGAAAGCCATCCGAAGATGCAAAGGGTAAACCATGAAAATCCGTCTCCGCTTTTTCCTTTGCGCTTAAAATAATTCCCCGCCGCCATCGAAAAGCCGAAGGCAAGAATTGCCGCAAGATTGCATGAAAGTCTTAATCCGTCCCGCAGCGGAAAAAGAATATGCAGCGGCCCACACCGGTAAAATGCAACGAGAAGCCTCAGCTGCGGATTCTCTGCTGTCGATATATTGTCAGTAAAGTATGCAGCCATGGCATAGGTCACTCCCGCAGTCAGCGCCCAGAACACCATTAAAGCCATCATGATGTAGACTGCTTCCGTAATAAAAATCGGAATCGGCTTAACCTTCAGCCTCTGCACGGTCAGGCCAACCCTGCTTTTCGCCGAACCGAGCATGTCACGCGTAAACCACAAGATAAGGATGAGCGCAAGAAACGACGGGAGCATTGTGTAACCTGAAACGACACTTTCAAAATGGATTGCCTCACTCTGTATCTTCTTGTACAGGAATGCTGCCTGAACGCACACGGAAAACAGGATTGTTATTCCGACAGCAAGCGCGCTGCTCCTAAAAAAAAGATTATAAATAGATAAAAATTTTTTCATTTTGCCTCATCCTCCTCTGCGTCCCAGTATTTTCGAGTACCGCGACTGCTTCTTCTTTGCTGTACCCCGCCGCTTTCAGAATCCCGACTGCCCGTCTGCACCCTTCTTCGGTCAGTTCCGCTTTAATCTGCGTAATCTTTTCATCGGAGGCGCTCACGAAGCTCTTTGCCCCGGAATGCGAACTTATCAGTTCCTCACCCTCCAGCAGAGCATATGCCTTCTGAACCGTATTCGGATTGATTCCCAAAAGTGCGGACAAAACACGTCTTGACGGCAATTCGTCTCCACAAACGATTTCCCCCGATGCAAGTCCCCGCTTGACAAAATCGACGACCTGCATATAAATCGGTGAATTCCCATCCATTTTCATCTTTTCAAATTCTATCATCTATGTTCTTCGCACCTCCCTGCCTCTTTTGTTCTCGCAAACCGTATCACAACCGTATTATTGAAGTAACACAGTTCTTAACCGTATTATACGAATAACACAGTTCCTTGTCAACAAAAATTTTCATAATATTTCAAAAAATCTTCACATTTCTTCACATTTTATTGACAAAACATTGGCAAACGGTTATAATGTACTTGTCGAAAGACATTCATTCTTTATTTATTTATTTAACTTAATATTATTAAGGAGGACTTATTAT
>CABQMM010000140.1 GCA_902465215.1 uncultured Bacillota bacterium | reverse complement strand
CGATTCTCGGATTTTTCGTGGGCACCGGAGCAGCCTTTCTGATTCAGAGTTCTTCTGCAACCATCGGCATTCTGCAGGCACTGTCTGTCACAGGTGCGCTGACCTTCAGCTCTGTCTATGCGATTATCATAGGCGTTAATATGGGTGACTGTATTACAACTGCCATCGTCTGCTCCATCGGTTCAAAGGCGGATGCGAAGCGGACAGGCCTCATTCATATTTTCTTTAATATATCCGCTTCTATCTTAGTCATTGCTGCCGTTATGATTCTTCATGGCACCGGCGTGCTTGACGGAATCTGGAACGCGCGGATTACTTCGGGCGGCATCGCGAACGCTCACACGCTGTTCCGACTTTTCGCAGCGATTGTCCTGCTTCCGTTTTCTTTGCAGTTTGAAAAACTGGCGAAGCTGGTAATTAAAGACGATAAAACCCCTGCGGATGACTTAAATACAGAAATTCAGCACTTGGATGAAAAGCTTTTCGCCTCTCCGGCTCTGGCGCTTTCCAGTATCAGCAGCGTTATTTCAAAGATGGCGTCCTTGTCTGTTTACGGAGTCAAAGCTTCGATTCGCACAATTCGCCATTATGATGAGCAGGCGATTAAAGATATTAACGAAAATGAGGACTATATCGATACACTGGCGGACAAAGTCGACAGCTACATGATTCGTTTTTCACCACATGTTCCAAAGGGTGCAAACAGCAATTCTGAATTACTATATTCAGTGTTTCTCCGAATTTGAAAGAATCGGAGACTATGCTACGAATATTACCGAGACTGCGACCGAGATTAAGGAGAAAGAAATCCAGTTTTCACCGACCGCGCATCAGGAGCTCGCAGTTTTAGGCGAGGCAATCGCGCAGGTTTTAGATTATTCCTACAAAGCTTTTACGAAGCTGGATGTGACGGCCGCAAAGAAAATCGAACCGATAGAGGAAGTAATCGACGACCTCGTTTCCCAGCTCCGTTCCAATCATATTCAGCGTTTCCATAACGGAGACTGCACGGTTCACGGCGGAATTACCTTCCTCGATATTTTAGTGAACATCGAGCGAATTTCCGACCAGTGTTCCAATATCGGTATTTACACGCTTTCACTGATGGAACCGCAGACCGTTCAGAATCAGCATGATTATTCAAAATATCTGCACAGCGGTCAAGACGAGAATTTCAATGCGCTGTACCGCAAGTATCATGATAAATACTTTAATTTACTTGAATCTGAAGATTATATGAATGAAGTTTAAAGAAATGTGCGCCGGCGGGCGCACCAAAGAAAAGCCCGAAGCTGTCTGATATGCTCCGGGCTTTTAAAATGCTTAATATATTCGCTTATTCGTTTTTTCCATCGTACTTCGGTTCTTCCAACATGTTTGTCATACTCTTCAAACCGATTCCGAGCGTCGACATATTATGTAGCAGTGCCGATGTGGTTGGCGGCATAAATCCTGCCACGCCGCAGCCGATGAGCATCAGGTTGAAGCCCACGATAAAGCGGTAATTGGAATGGATTCGCTTCATAAGCGCCATGCTTAGTCTGCGAAGTGTAACCAGCTCGAACAGGTCTTCCGACGAAATTGTAATATCTGCAATTTCCTTAGCAATCGCCGCTCCGGTATTGATTGCAATACCCGCATCCGCTTCCGAAAGCGCAGGCGTATCGTTGACGCCGTCTCCAATCATCAGCACGCAGCGTCCTGCTTCGTGTTCCTGCCTGATAAAGGCCGCCTTATCCTCCGGCAAAACTTCCGCATGGAATTCGTCTACTCCGACCTTCGCTGCCACAGCCTCCGCTGTATGATGGTTGTCTCCGGTCATCATAACAACCTTATCAATGCCAAGCGCGTGAAGCGCTGCGATTGCCTCTTTCGCCTCTTCTCTGAGAGGGTCGGAAATGCAGATAACAGCTGCCAGTACGCCTGAAATCGCCAGATACAGATGGGAGAATTCGCCCGAAAGTTCGTCGAATTTCTGCTGCTCTCCTTCCGGAATTACGCATGCCTCATCCTCGAAAATGAAGTGTTCACTTCCGATGACAACCGGTCTTCCTTCTACGGTACTGCGTATACCGTGCGCAACCACATATTCTACGCGGGAGTGATATTCCTCGTGGGAAAGTCCGCGTTTCTTCGCTTCATTTACAACTGCATTTGCAATTGAGTGCGGATAATGCTCTTCCAGACATGCCGCAAGACGTAGCATTTCCTCTTTCGTGCGTCCTCCGAAAGTGATAATGTCCTCAACCTTCGGTGTCGCATAGGTCAGCGTACCGGTTTTATCAAATACAATCGTGTCCGCTTTTGCAGCTGCCTCAAGGAATTTTCCACCCTTGACGGAAATCTTGTACTCACTCGCTTCTCTCATCGCAGAGAGAACTGTTACCGGCATCGAAAGCTTCAGTGCACAGGAGAAGTCTACCATCAGCACTGCCAATGCCTTCGTGATATTGCGCGTCAAAAGATAGGTCAGAACCGTTCCTCCAAGCGTGTACGGCACCAGTCTGTCAGCCAGACTTGCAGCTTTATTTTCCGTCTCCGACTTCAGCTTTTCCGATTCCTCAATCATCTGCATAATGCGGTCATATCTGCCCGTTCCGCTCGTCTTTTCCACGCGAATCAGGCACTGACCCTCTTCAATCGCAGTTCCGGCATAAACATAGCTGCCTTCCTGCTTTCTGACCGGAAGAGATTCGCCTGTAATCGAAGCCTGATTCACCGTCGCTTCTCCCGAAACAACCTTGCCATCCAGCGGAATCATATTACCCATGCGGACAGAGATAACATCGCCTGTTTTCACTTCCTCAATCGGTGTCAAAACTTCTGTATCGCCGTCTTTCAGCCATACCTTGTCCACATTCAGTGACATCGCGCCTGCAAGGTCTGCGACGGACTTCTTATGCGTCCACTCGTCGAGAATTTCACCGATTCTCAGCATAAACATAACTGAAGCCGCCGTATTGAAGTTGCCCTGAAGCATAGAAACGCTGATTGCTGTCGCATCTAAAACTTCGACTGTAAGCTTTCCGTTCCTGAGCGCTTTCAGTCCTTCGCGGATGTAGCTTGCAGAACGGCAAAGCGTCATTGCCGTGCGAACCGGCATCGGCAAAAGGAGCTTGGAAAAGTAGCGTCTGCAAATCGTGTAGAACAGCTTATCCTGAAATTCACGGTTGAGCGCGCGGGATGTATGTTCCGGAACCAGCTTTAACGCCTCCTCATCAGCAAAATCAAAGGCAGATAAAGCCGATATAATCTCGCTTCTTCCGCCTCTGTAACTGATTACCGCATCACAAGTCCGGTCATAAACCGAAACATCTCTCACGCCTTCCTGCGCCTTCAGATAATATTCCAAAATGTCTGCCTGCTGCAGGGTCATTCTGCCGCAGAGCAGGCGCACCCGGATTCTGCCGACGCTCTCGTGCATGATTTTACACTTCATCGCATCCGCCTTCTTCGTTTTCGTCTGCCTTTGGTGCGAATCTGCCGATTACAGCTTCTGCTTCTTTTTCTGCGCGTTCGTTGTTGATATCCTTAGCATCTGCCAAAATGTCATCTGCATTTTCTTTAATATTCGTTACTGTTGTAAGAACCGTTTCCTTCGCACGGAGTGCAGCAGCAGTGGTCTGCGTATAAACCTTCTTCGCATCCTTGCTTCCTAAAATTTTAAGTCCTGCGGTTCCGAAAAGAACTCCGCCTGCAAATAATCCTAATTTGTCCAGTTTCATTGTATCTACCTCCTTAAATATTCTTTATTCTTTATTCATTATAGTTAGCTATACCTAACTTGTCAACTACTCTTGATTCAGAATTCCCATAAATTCTTCACCTGTAATGGTCTCTTTTTCATACAGGTATTTTGAAATTTCCTCAAGCTTGTCCATATTATCGCTGAGGATTTTCTTTGCCTTTTCGTGTTCGCTGCGAATCAAATCGGAAACCTTTTTATCAATCTTTGTCTGTGTTTCAGCAGAACATGCAAGCGAAGAATCTCCACATAAATATTGATTTGTTACAGTTTCCATTGCCACCATATCGAACTCATCGCTCATGCCATATCTGGTAACCATTGCACGCGCAAGTTTGGTCGCCTGCTCAATGTCGTTGGAGGCGCCGGTGGAAATCGTTCCGAATTTCACCTCTTCTGCCGCTCTTCCACCCGTTAAGGTTGCAATCTTGTTTTCGAGCTCTTCCTTGGTCATCAGGTAGTGATTTCCTTCTTCCACCTGCATCGTATAGCCCAGTGCACCGGATGTACGCGGAATAATTGTAATCTTCTGCACAGGAGCGGAGTTCGTCTGTTTCGCCGCGACAAGTGCATGTCCAACCTCATGGTAGGCAACACGCCATTTTTCATTGTCGGTAAGAATTGCATTTTTCTTTTGGTATCCTGCGATGACAACTTCGATGCTTTCTTCCATGTCAGCCTGTGTCACCGTATCACGGCCGTCTCTAACTGCACGGAGTGCTGCCTCGTTGACGATATTTGCAAGTTCAGCCCCGGATGCTCCCGATGCCATTCTCGCAACCTTTTCGTAATCAATGCCGCCTGCAGCCTTTACTTTTTTCGCATGTACCTTCAAAATTTCTTCTCTGCCCTTTAAATCCGGAAGTTCTACAGGCACGCGTCTGTCGAATCTGCCCGGTCTTGTCAGCGCCGGGTCAAGCGATTCCGGTCTGTTTGTCGCCGCAAGAATGATAACACCGTTGTTTCCTTCGAATCCGTCCATTTCCGTAAGCAGCT
>CABQMM010000139.1 GCA_902465215.1 uncultured Bacillota bacterium | reverse complement strand
ACTTTACGATTTTATCAATAATAATCCGACCTGCTGCTGTGCTCCGGTCGAATGGGTCAACAACTGCACAAATATAGCGGAAATCAATAAATTTGTTTCAATTAACAGCTGCATTGCTGTGGATATTTACGGTCAGGTTTGTGCGGAAACTGCCGGTTATAAACAAATCAGCGGTACAGGAGGACAACTCGACTTCGTAATCGGAGCCTATCGTTCAAATAGCGGAAAAAGCTTTCTCTGCCTGCCATCGACACGCAGACTGAAAGACGGAAGCAGAGTTTCGCTCATCAGTCCGATTTTGCCTCCGGGCTCGGTTGTTACAACACCTCGTTCCTGCACCGGATTCATTGTCACCGAATACGGCGCTGCAAATTTAAAAGGAAAATCAACTTGGGAAAGAGCCGAAATGCTGATTAACATTGCGCATCCGGACTTCCGTGATGATATGATCAAAGAAGCAGAAAAGATGGGAATCTGGAGCAACAGCAGCAAACGCGAATACTGATGAAAAATTGAACAAACAGCAAAAACTGTCCATACATGATTTTTCGATTTGGTGGTAATATAATCTAATAGAGATTTTATGACATTGAATCGGAAAGGGGAAACAGATATGGCAAAAAGTTTAGCACAAATCGCAGAAAGAAAAGCAGTCGAAATGACACTGAATTCTATCATCAAAAAAAGTCAGAATCAGGATTTGACATCCGTCATGCTTCCGCTCGTAGACAAGGTGGAAAAAATCATGAGCGGTTACTGGGAAGATTCTTCCTTTGAAATGCTTCGAAATCTTGCAAAAGACCCGAACAGTAAGTGGACGCATTATACAGAAAGATTGCTTCGGGAAACAGACCCGCACATTCTAAAGACCTTCCTTTTGAACGCAGGATATGAAGCAGGATTCAGGGGATATAAAACTTCCTGCGAGCTGAAGAAAAAATATGGCTGCAATATTCCGTGGATTATACTGATGGACCCGACAACTGCCTGCAATCTGCACTGCACAGGCTGTTGGGCGGCGGAGTACGGCAACCGTCTCAATCTTTCCTATGAAGAAATGGATAAGGTCATTACCGAAGGTAAGGAGCTCGGAATCCACGCCTATCTTTTTACGGGCGGAGAGCCTTTGATTCGAAAAGACGACATCATCAAATTATGTGAAAAGCATAGGGATGTGGCGTTTCACGCATTCACCAACGGAACTTTGATTGACGAAAAATTTTGTAAAGATTTGCTGAGAGTCGGAAACTTCTTCGTTTCGGTAAGTATTGAGGGCTTCGAGGAAAGCAACGACGGCAGACGCGGCGAAGGGCACTACCAAAAAGCTCTGGCAGCGATGGACCTCATGCATTCGCACCGCATTCCGTTCGGCGTTTCGATTTGCTATACAAGCAAAAACTACCTTACGGTTACAAGTGATGAGTTCCTCGATATGCTGATTGAGAAGGGCTGTGTTTTCGCTTGGTTCTTCCATTACATGCCGGTTGGCAACAATGCCGGAACTGATTTACTGCTCAGCCCGGAACAGAGAAAATATATGTATCATAAGATTCGTGAGATTCGGGATATTGAAGGAGGCAAGGAGCTGTTTGCCATCGACTTCCAAAACGACGGTGAATTCGTGCACGGCTGTATCGCGGGCGGAGAAAGATACTGCCATATCAACGCGAACGGTGATGTGGAGCCTTGCGTGTTCATTCACTATTCCGGCGCCAATATCAAAGAAAAGTCTTTACTGGATTGTCTGCGCCAGCCTTTGTTCATGGCATACAGAGAAGGGCAGCCTTTCAATGATAACTTCCTGAAACCTTGTCCGATGCTTGAAAATCCGGAGAAACTGCAGGAAATGATTCATAAGACCGGGGCGAAGTCTACGGACCTCGAATCACCGGAAAGCTGCGAGCACCTTTGCGGCAAGTGCACGGAATATGCGAAAGCGTGGGCGCCGGTAGCCGACGAGCTCTGGGCGGCAGGACACACGCCGGCGGCTGATAAGCCAAGAAAATAAATGATAGATAATATAGAAAAAAATCGCCTATCCAAAGGATAGACGATTTTTTTGGTGACTCTACCGGGATTCGAACCCGGGTAGCCGCCGTGAGAGGGCGGAGTCTTAACCGCTTGACCATAGAGCCATATAGCTTTTATAGTATACTACTTTTTTTTGCCTTTTTCAAGCATTTTATTTATTTTTTATATATGATTCGTAAGATTTATTGCGATGTGTCAAATCTTCCTTCAGCGGCATAGTCTGCAGAGGGGGTATTTTTATGCGCAGAATTGCAGTGATTTTAGTGGGAATCGGGCTGATCCTTCTCGGAGGAATTTGGATTTTCAAGGATATATATGGCGAAAACATCGCAGGAACGGCGGAGGACATCGCGGTCAACATGGTTGCCGTGAAAATAAATGAAAGCTTAGTTACGGGCTTTTACGATGAAAAGCTGGACGGTGCGCTGCTGCGGGTAGAACGCGACAAAGACGGCAATATTAAATACATAGAACCCGAAACAAGGCTCATAAATAAGCTTGTGCTTGAATTTGCGACCGGGGTGCGGGAAAACTACGACAAAGACGAAATCGAGGTCTGTGAGGTGAATTTAGGGGTTGTAACGGGAAGCAAATTTCTTTCGCAGCTTCCGTTCAAAGCCAAAATCAAAGTTCAGCCGCTGAGCCTGACGAAAATTACCAGCAGCACGGGTTTTGAGACGCAGGGGATTAACCAGACGCGCTACTATGTGCATTGCAATGTCAGGAGCCAGGTGCGGATTTTAGCGCCGTTTACCAACAAAACCACCGAAATCAACAGGGACTATCAGCTCGCGGAGGCGATTATCGTCGGTCAGGTTCCGGGAAGCTATGTCTATGTGCCGGAAGAGAGCATTTTGGACGCGGCGGAGTTTTAGCCGCAAAAGTCTTGGCAGCAAGAGCTTTCGTCCGCCTCAAAACTTGCGCCCACCGCCTGCGTGTGATATACTTTAAGCTATGTTGAGATTTAATGAAAATAATGAAGTGATAAGAGAAGACGAATACAAAGCGATTTTAGTCGGACTGCAGAGAAACGAAGATATTTCCTATTCCATGGAAGAATTGAAAGGACTCGCGGAGGCTGCAAATGCGGAAGTTTTAGGGCAGATGATTCAGAACCTCGAACGACCGAACACGGCAACCTTAATCGGAAAAGGAAAAGTCGAAGAGCTGGCTGAAATGGTGAAAAATATGGAAGCCGATACCGTAATTTTCAATGATGAGCTGACGGGAATGCAGCTTCGCAATCTGGAAGATGCGGTCGGTGTGCGCGTAATTGACCGAACGATTTTGATTTTGGATATTTTTGCGGATCGAGCCACCTCGAAAGAAGGTAAGCTTCAGGTCGAACTGGCGCAGCTTCAGTACCGTATGCCGCGGCTGACGGGCTTCGGCAAGTCGCTTTCCAGATTGGGCGGCGGAATCGGCACGAGGGGCCCGGGCGAAAAGAAGCTGGAAACGGACCGCAGACACATCGAGCGCAGAATGTATGACATCAAAGCGGAGCTGGCACAGCTGAAAAACACCAGAGGCGTGCAGCGCGCGCGCAGGGAAAAGAGCGAAATTCCGGTCGTGGCGCTGGTAGGTTATACGAACTCGGGAAAATCAGCTCTGATGAACCGCATTCTTTCGATGACCGAAAAGGAAGACAAGACGGTTTTTGAGAAGAATATGCTCTTTGCAACCCTTGACACGCAGCAGCGGAGCGTGGTTTTGGACAGCAACCATCAGTTTATCCTGGTCGACACGGTCGGCTTCGTGAGCAAGCTGCCGCATTCTCTGGTCGAGGCGTTCAAGGCGACGCTTGAAGAGGTTGTCTATGCGGATTTGCTCGTGCATGTCGTGGACAGCGCGTTTGAGAACTACGACTTTCAGATTGATGTGACGAACAAAGTCCTTGCGGAAATCGGTGCAGCGGGCAAGGAAAAAATCATGGCTTACAATAAAATCGATTTAATCGGCGAAAATTCCGTTATTCCGTTCCCGGGCGCGGACAGCATTTTTATCTCCGCAAAATACGGCCAAAACATCGACGAGCTTTTAGAAAAAATCAAGCAAAACATCTTTAAAGACGAGGTTTCGGCGCATCTTTTGGTTCCCTATGCAAAAGGAGATGTAAGTTCCTATCTTTGCGAAAAGGCCAAAGTGAATGTCATGGAGTATCGTGAGGACGGGACTTATTTCGAGGTTGAGCTGAAGGCGGCAGACTACCAAAGGTTGAAGGAGTACGAGGTGAAATGAAACTGTACAGTACGGTGAGAGCAGAAGCGAGCGCAGAACAAATCATTGAAAAATCAAGGTTTATCGCATATGTGAGCCCTGCAGAGACGCGGGAAGAGGCCGACGAGTTCATCGCAGCCATAAGGAAAAAGCATAAGGATGCGACGCACAATGTTCCGGCGATGGTTTTAGGCGACAAATTTCAAATCCAGTGGGGTTCTGATGACGGCGAGCCGCAGGGCACTTCGGGTGCGCCAATCGTGCAGATGCTGGTGGCGCAGGGCATTACGAACGTCGTGGTTGTTGTGACCCGTTATTTCGGCGGAATCAAGCTTGGGACAGGCGGTCTGGTGCGCGCTTATACGAGCAGCGCGAAACTCGGACTGGAAGCTGCGGGTATCTGCGATGTCTGCGAGCGGCAGGTGATGACCTATGCGCTGGATTATACCTATCTGGCGAAGCTGCAGAACATGGCGGGTGATTCCGGAAACGCT